>DAIUFO010000208.1:0-6780 GCA_036844545.1 Chloroflexota bacterium | reverse complement strand
TTGCTGGTCCGTCCGGCGCGCCAGCGGACGCTGCTGGGCCGCAAGCCTCGCCCGTGGGGACGGGCGCTGCAGCGGCACGGCCGCCCGCCGATAAGCCGGCAGCCGCTGCAGCGGATGTCTCTGGGGACGCGCAAGGTCGTGGGGTCGGTTCGGCGGCGCCTGCCCCCGTCAATGTGCCGAGGCTGGCGGGGGAGGTGGTGCTGCTGCTGGCGGCCCTGGGCTTGGCCGTGTACAGCCTTAAATGGTGGAGGGCATGATGCATCCGCGGCGGGTGCGCTACCGTATCCAGCACTGATGGCAGACGAAAGCTCCAAACCGATAGGCCGGCGCATGTTCCTGGGCCTCAGCGCGATCGGCGCCGGCACCCTGCTGTTCGGCCAGTCCTTTGTCGGTGGCGACGGCGAAGCCGGCCTGGTCAGCGAGCTCATCGGCCAGGGCGGCTTCCGCATCTACACTGTCGCGCCCATCCCCAAGTTCGACCCAGGCTCCTGGAAGCTGGCCATCACCGGCAAAGTGGCCCAGCCCATCCAGCTCGGCTACGACGAGCTGCTGGCCCTGCCCAGCAAGGTTCAGCAGGGTGTCTTCCATTGCGTCACCGGCTGGTCGGTCTCGAACCTCACCTGGCAGGGCGTGTCGCTGCAAACCATCCTCGACTTGGCCGGTCCGCACCAGGATGCTCAGGGCCTGATCTTCTCCTCGGCCGACGGCGCCTATACCGACAGCCTCACGCTCGACCAGGCGCTCGCGCCGGGCGTCATGCTGGCCTACAACATGAACGCCAAGCCGCTGCCGCTCAATCAAGGCTTGCCGGTTCGGCTCATCGTGCCCGAGATGTACGGCTACAAGAGCGTCAAGTGGGTCAACAAGATCGAGCTCGTTCCCAAGGCCGGCCCGGGCTACTGGGAGGTTCGCGGCTACGACATTGACGCTTACATCGACAAGCGCAACCGTCCTCAGGTTTAACCGCACCGAGCGGAGCGTCCATTGGGTCCACGGCGGCGCCTTCGTCGTGGCGCTGTTCAGCGGCCTGTCGCTGTTCTTTGGCCCGCTGGAGGAGCTGATCGGCCATCGTTTCCTGCTGCGCCTGGTGCACATCGTTGCCGGGCTGGTGTTCGCCCTGGCGCCTTACGCCATCGCTCGCCTGGGCAACTGGCGCTCGATTACGCGCGACTTTGCCGAGGGTCAATGGTGGGACGCGGACGACCGGAAGTTCTTCTCGGGCTGGCTCTCCGGTGAAGACCCCGCCGTTGGCCGCTTCAACGCCGGCCAAAAGGCCAACATGATGTTCACGCTCGCGGCGACTATCTTCTTCCTGCTCAGCGGCATGGTCATGTGGCAATACCTGCACTTCGATGCGGACCTGGTCAAGAACGCTGGCTTGGTCCACGATTCGCTGACCTTCGCCATCCTCGTCGTTTGGCTGGGGCACGTATGGTACGCGCTCGGTAACCCGCGGACGCGCCACTCGATGCGCGGCATGCTGAGCGGGCGAGTGGACCGTGCCTGGGCGGCGCGGCTTCACTCCAAATGGCTGGAAAGCGTAGACGTGAGTGAACCTGTCCCCTCTCCCGCGGCTCTCGCCGTCCGCGTAGGACCGGGAGAGGGCTAGGGTGAGGGAGCCCGGCGCCTCAATGCCATCGAGGCTGGAAGGGCTGACTCCTAGCCGGGGTGGGCCAGCACCGGCCGGAACTGCACGTCGAGCACCACGCTGCGTACACCGGGCGTGGCCATCGCCAGCTCGCGCAGGCGGTCCTCAATCTGGCCGTCGTCCAGCGCCGTGATGACGCCGCTGATCTCGACCACACCGCCATTTGCCTGCACATCCAGCGGGATGTCGCTGGTCGTTGGGTTGGCCAGCAGTGTTGCTTTTACGCGGGCGGCCACAGCCAGGTCCTCCAGGGCCTTGGTGGACACAGCGGTAGCCTGGAAATCGGGCTGCTTGGCCAATGACACGACGGTGTCCACCGCCGTGTCGAGGCTCATGCGCTCGAGGTTGAGCACCAAGTCGTAAAGCCGCGGGTCGCGCCAGTCGACGTCGAACAGCTCACGCATGCGGTGGTAGCGCTCCTCGTCGACGCGCTGGATGTGCTTGGCGGCAGCTTCGTAGGTCAAATGGCGCTGCTCCATCGCGACCTTCGCCCTGCGATCCAACGGCGTGATGAGGCGCACCTTGAGCACGTGCCCGACGCCCGCCAGCAACTGCTGGCCAGCCTGGCCGTGGTACACCAGCCGGCCGTCTTGGGCGAATTCGCACATGGCGGCTTGGATGAACACCAGGTAGCGCTCGCGAGATCGCGTGAGCCACTCCCAAAAGCTGGGCTTCTTCTCGAACAGCTCGAACAGCTTTGGCTCTGGCACGCCGTAGCGCGCCGCCGCCTCGAGCAGCACCTCACGGCTCACGCAGCGATACCCGAGCCGCTCGGCCAGCCGCTCAGCCAGCTCCCGTCCGCCGCTGAGCGATCCCCGCGAGATGGTAATGATCGACATCGCTGCTTGCGCACTAGCCTAGCGAAGCCAGCTCTGCTTGTCTACAGGGGATCTCAGTGCGCCGGGACGCGCTCCCGGTCGCGTTTGACGTCCATCTCGGTTTCGTGATGGCGCTGGATGGTCCCGTAGAACTCGTCCAAGGCCTGCGAGACCTCCTTGGGGTCACGCCCATCGGCAGTGCTCTCGACGCGCTTCAGCCAGGCGATGGTCAGCTCGACGGCCAGCTCCGTGACGCTGCGATCCGGCCGGCCGCCATGGCCGTCCTTCTCCTCGGAGGGGCTCAACCGAGCGTCGCCCCAGGATAATGGCCGTGGCCGTTGCCGTCATCGCGATTCTCGGGCTGCGAGCCGGTACCGTGGCCGCCGGCGTGACCGTTGCCCTCGGAGATCGAGCGAGATTCGTAGTCCGGACCAATCGCCGTCTCGCCGTGGCCGTTCCCATGGGCGTTCCCGTTGGCCTCGGATGCGTGGCCGGCGCCCACCATGGCAGGTACCGCTTCGCGCTGCTCGGCTGCTCGGCGGGCGATCCGTTCCTCGACCTCGCGGACGATCTCCAGCACCTCGTCGCCGTCCAGCTCTTCGCGGATCAACAGCGCTTCGGCGATGGCCGTGACAGACTCGCGGTTAGCCTCGAGCAGCAACCGCACGCTCTTGTATTGCTCGTGCAGCAAGATCTCGATCTGGTGCTTGAGCTCGCCGTCCGGAACGAACTGGCCAAAGGCCATCGGCGCATACAGGCTGCCGCCCATGCCGCACATGCCCAGGTAGTAGGCGGCCATCCGGGTTGCCGCCGGCAGGTCGCCGCCCATGCCTGTCGTCTCAGTGAACAGGAACAGGCGCTCCGAAGCCTTGCTGGCCAGCGAGATCTGCATGTCGGCCAAAAGCTGCTCCTTGGTCTTGAGGTACTGCTCCTCCAACGGCTTGGACGCCGACAGGCCCAGGGCCGAGCCATGCCGGATGATCGTCACCTTGGACAGGCGCTCCTTCGGCTGCAGCTTGATCTGGGCGAAGGCATGGCCAGTCTCGTGGTAGGCGATGCGCCGCTTCTCTTCCACGCTCATGCTCTTGACCGGCTGCCGCAACCCCCACTCGTGATACTCACGGGCACGGGTGAAGTCCTTGTAGTCGATCACGTCCTTGCCCTCGAAGTGGGCGTTGACCACGGCCTCGTTGATGACGTACTTGATGGCCACCGGCGTGTAGCCGATGGTGTCGTTGGCCATCTTCTCGAGTGGCATGTCAGGCATGTGCTTGACCTTGGCCAGGTAGTACTCGATGATCTCCTTGCGGCCGTCGATGTCCGGGTTGTCGATACGGATCTGGCGGTCAAAGCGGCCGGGCCGCAACAGCGCCGCGTCCAGCACTTCGGGCAGGTTGGTGGCGCCGATGGTCAGCACCGGCGGGTTGACTACCGGGCCGCGGCGCAAGCCGACCTTGCGCAGGAACTTCTTGATGGCGCCGGTCTCGATGTTGGGCGGGTCCATTTGCAGCAGCAGCTCATTGAGCATGCCCGAGCCGCCGCCACCCATCATGCCCATCATGCCCATGCCCATGCCTCCGCCCATGCCGCCACGGGCGCCACCCATGGCGTCGATCTCGTCGATGAACAGGATGCAGGCGCCGTACTTCAGCGCCTTCTTGCGCGCCTTCTTGTACAGCATCATCACCCGCAGGTTGCCGACGCCCATGAACATGTTCTGGAAGCTTGGGGCTGAGGCGTAGCAGTACGGCACGCCGGCCTCGGCCGAGATGGCCTGCGCCAGGTACGACTTGCCGGTGCCGGGCGGGCCTACCAGCAGCAGGCCGCGAGAGACCTCGCCGCCCATCTGCTTGAAGCCCTTCACGCCGCGGACCAGCGTGACCACACGATGGGCCACTTCCACGACTTCAGGGTTGCCCTTGTAGTCCTTGAACCAAATGCCTGATTCGCCCGGCTCAATCCAGTACACCCGGCCGCGGCCCAGGAAAAAGAACAGCGCCCCGAACTGGATAATCAGGAAGAACGCCGCGAACACGAGCTGGAACAACAACTGCAGGATGGTGAGAACCGGCGCCTGCAGCGTCTTCCAATTGGGTACGACGTAAAACACGATCACGCCCAGCACCACCAGCCAGAAGACGATCCACTTCCAGTTGCGGCCCAGCTTGGCGAAGATAGAGTCGATGGCCACGTCGATTTCGTCGGGTTGACGGCCTCGGGCGGCTGCTGGTGCATTCATGGGTTACTCCACTTTGATGATCTTGTCGGTCCGATCGACAGTGAGGACGTAGTGGTTCTCCGCTACGCCCTGTTGGTTAGGCGCCTCGACGGTGAGGACGTACATGAATAAGCGCGTGCCATCAGGAGCCTGCACGCCACCCACGTACTGCACCTGGTCGATCTTGCTGCCAGCCTGCTTGCGCTGATCCAGTTGCCGCTGAAGCGACTGCTGGTTCGTCCCTTTCTGGCTGAGCTGCTGCTGCAGGTCGCCGCTGAAGCTCTGCCACATCAGCGCCGCGTTGAACGTGGTTTGGCCTTTGATGAAGTCCTCTGTGGCCGGGCTTGGCGGCAGCGTATCGCTGGCGGCGCTTTTGCCAGGCCCAAGGTGCAGCCGCCCGCCGCTGTACCCGGCGTAGCCCAAGAAACCGGCGGTGGTCATCAGCAGCAGCACCAACAGGCTGCCCACCGGATGGAAGGCCAAGGTGCGAATGAGGCCCGACATGCTGCGTTTCAGCACGCGGAAGAAGAGCCTGAAGGGGTAGGTCAGGAAACGGAACTTGCCCCTGGAGGGGCGCTGTCGATATTGGGGATTTTGGCCAAAAGCGGCTTCATCCAGGGCCATTACATGCGTCTTTCTTAGGCGGATTATACAGTCGCATTTTCGGGCTCCCGCCGGCTGCCGGATAAGAAATCTTTAAGAAGCCGGAGCACGAACTATGCCACGGCTGCTGCCTCCTCCGCGAACCCCACCACCGTGTACATGTGAATCTCATCGGTCTTACCTTTGACCGTCACCATGCCCTTGTCGACGACCTGAACGCCGGTGCTTTCGAGCAGCGCAAAGGTCGCCTCGCTGATGGCGACCTCGTTGGCCAGCGCCGTGGCGCACAGCTCGTCCGCCTCGCGCACCGGGTCGCCGATGACGGTGTATTCCATGCGATCCTTCGAGCCCATGTTGCCGGCCACCAGCTCGCCGCTGCTGATGCCGAAGCCAAAAGCCGCCTTTTCCTCCGGATTTTGGGCCCGATACTCCTGGATCCATTCCTGGATCTCGAAGCCGGCCCGAGCCGCCGCCAGCGCGTGGTTCCCCTTCGACTCCACGGGCAGGTTGAACATGACCATCACGTTGTCGCCGATGAACTTACTGATGGTCCCGCCGTGCTCCATGATGATGCCCACCATGCCGTCGAAGTAGCCGTTCAGCATGGCCATGACTTCCTCGGGCTCCATGCCTTCGGACAGCGTGGTGAAGCCGCGGATGTCGCCAAACATGATGGTCGCCGTCTTGACGCTGCCGCCCAACCCGAGTTCGCCGCGCTCCTGTTGGTCCATCACCAGCTTGGCCACCTCCGGCGTCAGGTACTTGCCGAACATCTGGCCGATCGTGCGGCGCGCTCGCTGCTCGACGATGAAGAACCAGATGAACAGCGCCGCCGAGGCTGACAATATGTCGGCGCCGACATAGGCCACGTTGGGCAGCGGCAGGATTTGCGACGCGGTGGGTGGCGTGCTGAGGCCGCGGACGGTGAAGAAATACTCCCCCACGGAGTAGGCCAGCACGATGCCGAACGCCAGGAACCAGCCGGAGGCGCCCCACAGGAAGAAGCCCAGCGCGGCCAGCGCGCTGAGCCCGAACATGAACAGCAGCGTCGAAACCTCGTCCTGCTGCACCACGAACTTGCCGTCAAGGATGTTCTGCGCGCCGTTGGCCCAGATCTCGACCCCCCACATCTTGGTGCCTTGCGAGGTCGGCACCGGATAGTCGTCGGCCAGCCCCGTCGCGCCCATCATGCCGACGAACACCAGCTTGTCCTTAAAAGTGGAGGCAGGGTAGTTGCCGGCCACCACTTGGCTGAGGCTTAACTTCGGGAAAGCGAACGGCGCACCCTCGTAGTTGATCAGCATCCGGAAGTTGGCGTCGGTCGGAATCAGGCGATTGGTCGCGAAGATGCCGTCCGGCCGGAGCTTGGCCTCCTGCTCCAGCGGCGGCCGCCGCAGGTAGGCGTTGACCGCGGCGAACGGCAGCAGATAGTGGGACTGGTTGCCGGCCACCGCTCGCAGCGGCAGGTGCCTCACCACCGCGCCGTCTGGATC
>DAIUFO010000207.1:0-6829 GCA_036844545.1 Chloroflexota bacterium | reverse complement strand
CCACCACCTGGACGCCCGGCCCGAAGATGTCCGGCACGGCGCCCCCCTTGTACAGGACCGGCAGCTTGCCGCTGGAATCCTCGGCCGTGAACTGCAGCGTACCGGCGCGAGCATCCTTCACGATGCTGTCCCCGGCCACGATGCCGGCCACGCGCACGCTCTGGCTGTAAACCGCCGGAGCCTTGGCCTTCAGCTCGCCCACCGTGAGGTAGTACTCGGCCGAAGTCGCAACGCTGTTGAAGATCAGATAGCCAACCGCCACCAGCAGCACCACACCGGCGACGACGAACTTCAGCTTGGCGCTGATCATGGAGCCTGCAGCCGCTGCAAGTGCTGTTCCAAGCGGGCGCTTCCGGCATCGCCCACGAACGGCCCTACATCGCCAAGAAAGCCCAAAAGGGCGGCCATCAGCACCGCCAGCGGCGCGACTACGAAGAAAGGCCGCCGTGGCGCGATGGCCACAGGGCGGACGGCAGCAGCCATGAACGTACCCGTAGGCAAGTATAGAGGCGGGCCGTCCGCCGCTGCATCGGTTGCCCGCCCTACGCGCGGGCGCCTCAGCCTAACCGCAGCCGCAAGAACCGCCGCAACAGCCGCCGTCGAAGGACGGCATCGGCATGGACGACGAGCCGCCGCTCTCGGTGCCGCCGGCGGTCTCGATGCCGCTCATGCGGGCAAAGGTGGTGATGGTCCGGTTCACGTGCTTCGTGGCGCCGCAGTTGCTGCACTCCATCGGATCGTCGGAAGCGGACATGCTGCGCAGCGCCTCGAACTTGGTGCGGCAGTCGCTGCAGTAGTAAACGTAGACTGGCATGGCAATCCGAATTGTACGCGCCGCCCGTCTACGTGTTCAGCCCGCGGTCGATGGCGCTCTGCACGAATGAGGGATCGACCAGCTTGTTGACGTCGTAGCTCTTGAGCTTGTCATTCTTCGGCCCCAGCACGGAGATGGCGTCGTTCCACAGCTCAGGGCGCGGCAGCGGCGTAGGCGTGTAAGTCTGGCGCATGTAAAGGTCGTAGGCCGGCCCGATATTCTGCTCGTCGTCTTTGACGTATTTCTGGATGGCCTTGATCGCCAGCGCCCGGTCCTTCTTGGCCAGCGCGCCGGCTTGGATGACGGAGTCGACGTACTTCTGAGTAACGTCTCGATGGGCGTTGACGTACGCACGTTGGGCCACCACGCCCTGGCCGGTGCCGGGTTGCTTCAGCTCGCCCAAGTCCAGCATGCTGTGAAAGCCGCTTTTCTCCAGCTTGGCCGCGTCCAGTGGCAGTTCCATCGCGCCTTGGATCTGGCCGCTGAGGAGCGCCGCCAGGCGGTTGGCGGTCGAGCCGACGGCCGTGATGTTCACGTCCTTGTCCGGATCGAGTCCCAACTTGCGCAGACCAACGTGCAGCGCGATGTCCGAGGTGCTGCCGATGGTGGAGATTCCGAAGCGTTTGCCCTTCAGGTCGGCGGGCGTCTTGAGGTCGTTCATTACCTCCAGCACAAACGAGGTCGTCGGCGCGGTGATCGCCAGCACCACGATGTCGGCCCCACCAGCCGCGCTGCTCAACGCCTCCGAGCCGCCCAGGTGGCTGAACGGCGTTTCGCCCGCGACGAGCGCCGCCATGGCCGTCGAGCCGCCGGGAATCAGCCGGATGTCCACCTCCAGGCCATTCTTCTCGAAGAGGCCCCCCTCTTTGGCGACATAAAGGACCATGGTTTCGGCGATCGGATTGCTGTGACCCACCGTCAGCTTCACCAGCCCCGCGGACCCGTAAGACGCTGACGTTGCTGGCACTTGGCTGGCTGGCGCAGCCGCGTCGCTGCCGCCGGGAGCGCTGGCTGGCGCGGCAGTGGCGCCGCAGCCCGCAAGAGCGACCGAAAGGGCGACGAACAGCCCAAACGGAGGCTTGACGTACGAGGCGAATTGCTCGAAGCCCATGGTGCCGGCAATCATATTCCTCATAGCGGCCGGGCCATAGGTAGACTGGGCCGCATATGAACGAGATTGCCGATCGAGCGCTGAACCAGGCCCAGGTGGCCGGGGCGAGTTACGCCGACGTGCGGGTGATCGCTCAGCGCAGCGAGATGATCTCGGTCAAGAACGGCAAGGTCGAGGCTTTCGCTCGTTCCAGCAGCGAGGGCTTCGGCGTGCGCGCGATCGCCGACGGCGCCTGGGGCTTCGCCGCCAGCAACCAGCTCACCACGGCCGAAGCCGACCGCGTGGCGGCGCTGGCGGTCAGCATCGCCAAGGCCAGCGCCCTGGCCAAGAAGGCCGACGTCCGGCTGTCGGCGCTGCCGCCGATCCGGGCCAAGTACGCTACGCCGATCGAGACGAACCCCTTGGATGGCGTCAGCGTCGACCACAAGCTGGGCCTGCTGCTGCGCTGCGACGAGGCCATGCGCCGGGTGAAAGGTCTCTCGGTGGCCGAGTCGAGCCTGGAGGCCGCGGTCGAGGACAAGCTGTTCGCCAGCACCGAAGGCAGCCGCATCGAGCAGCGCATCGTGACCTGCGGCGGCGGCATCGAGGCCACGGCCGTCACCGCCGCCGAGGTCCAGACGCGGTCCTATCCCAACAGCTTCGGCAGGCAGGCGGGTGCCGCCGGCTGGGAATTCGTCGAAAGTCTGCGGCTGGCCGAGAACGCCGAACGGGTTGCGTCCGAGGCCGTGCAGCTCCTTTCTGCCAAGCAGTGCCCGTCGACGGTCACGACGCTCATCCTGGATGGCCCGCAGCTGGCGCTGCAGGTCCACGAGTCGTGCGGCCATCCCATCGAGCTGGACCGCGTGTTCGGCATGGAGGCGGCCTACGCCGGCACGAGCTTCCTGACCACGGACAAGCTGGGCCACTTCCGCTACGGCTCGGAGCTGGTCAACATCTTCGCCGATGCGACAGCGCCGGCGGGTCTCGGCACCTTCGGCTACGACGACGAAGGTGTGCCCGCGCAGCGCACGCCTATCGTGCAGGACGGCGTCTTCGTGGGCTACATGAGCTCGCGCGAGACGGCCCCGCTCATCGGCCAGGCCAGCAGCGGCACCATGCGGGCGGACGGTTGGAACCGCATCCCGCTGATCCGCATGACCAACGTGAACCTCGAGCCGGGGACATGGACGCTCGACAACCTCATCGCCGATACCGACGACGGCATCATGATGGCCGTCAACAAGAGCTGGAGCATCGACGACAAGCGGCTGAACTTCCAGTTCGGAACGGAGATGGCCTGGGAGATCAAGGGCGGCAAGAAGGGCACGCTGCTCAAGAACGCCACCTACACCGGCATCACACCCCAGTTCTGGGCTGGCTGCGACGCCATCTGCGATCGCTCACACTGGCAGCTCTGGGGCACCACCAACTGCGGCAAGGGCCAGCCCGGACAAACCATGTACGTCGGCCACGGCGTCGCGCCCGCCCGCTTCCGCAACGTCCGCGTAGGCATCGTATGACCTCCGTCTGTTCCTCTCCCATCGCTTTCGCCGTCCGCGCAGGACTGGGAGAGGCTAGGTGAGGGTCCCCAATGCTCGGTGAGCGTCACCTTCGGACCATCGTCGAAGGAGCCCTGGCCGCCTGCAAGGAAGCCGGCCAAGCCGAGGTCCTAGTGACCACGGACGACTCGGCGCTGACCCGCTTCGCCAACAACACCATCCATCAGAATGTGGCCGAGCGGAACTCTTCGCTGCGCGTGCGGGTGGTGATGGGCAAGCGCATCGGCGTGGCCACCGCCAACTCGCTCGAGGCCCAAGCCATCCGCGACGCGGCCGAGGCTGCCTGCACCATTGCCCGCTTCTCGGAGGAGAACGCCGACTTCGTTTCCCTGCCCAGCGCCGAGCGCGCGCCGGCCCTCCCGGAGGCGTTCTCCGAGGCGACCGCCGCGAGCACGGCCGAAGAGCGTGCCCAAGCCGTCCGGACCATCATCCGCCGCGCCGAGCAGGACAAGCTGGTGGCGGCCGGCGCTTTCAGCACCTCGTGCGAAGAAGCAGCTGTGGCCAACAGCCTGGGCGTGTTCGCCTACCAGCCGTCGACCTCGGCCGAGGCCACGCTGGTGGCCATGGGCGAGACCAGCTCCGGCTACGCCGACCGCGCCTCGACCAAAGTCGCCGAGATCGACGCCGAAGCCCTGGCTGACGAAGGTTGTGGCCGCGCCATGCGCTCCGCGCACCCGCGCGACCTCGATTCGGGTGAATACGAAGTGGTGCTGGAGCCTTATGCCGTAGCCGAGATGCTGGACTATTTGGCCGACGTCGGCTTTGGCGCCGTGGCCTTGCAGGAGGGCCGCGGCTTTATGGCCGAACGGATGGGCCAGAAGGTGGCCGCCGACACGATCAGCATCTACGACGACGGCCTGGATCCAAGCTGCCTGCCGATGCCGTTTGACTTCGAAGGTGTGCCGCGCCGGCGCGTGCCACTCATCGAGAGGGGCATCGCCACAGGCGTGGTCTACGACAGCTACACGGCGGCCAGGTCGTCAGCCGAGAACACTGGCCACGCGCTGCCGGCCCCGAACCCGATGGGCCCTATACCGGGGCATCTGCACCTGGCGCCCGGCGACCGCTCGCTCGAGGAGCTCATCGGCTCGATCGAGCGCGGGCTGTGGATCACACGCTTCCACTACGTGAACACGGTCCAGCCGCTGGAGACAATCATCACCGGCATGACCCGCGATGGCGTCTGGTGGGTGGAACACGGCGAAGTCAAGCACCCGGTCAAGAACCTGCGCTTCAGCCAAAGCGTCTTGGGCGCATTAGCCACAGCCAAAGGCATCGGCCGCGACCTCAAGCTTCAGCGCAGTTGGGTCGGCGGCTCGCTGGTGCCGGCCTTGCACCTCGGCCGCTTCACCTTCACCGGGAAGACCGATTTCTAGCCGTGCGCCGCTGCCGGGAATGTCATACTGAGGCTGACTGGTAGGAAGCATGGCAATAATCAGCCCTAAGCTGACGTACGAGCACCTCAGGCAGCTGCCTGACGATGGCAAGCGCTATGAAATCGTGGATGGGGAGCTGCTGGTGAGCCCGTCACCAAATCACTCGCATCAAAGGACCGTTCTGAAATTTGCGATCTTCCTGCAGCGCGCAGAGGATGCTGGTTACGGAGAGGTTAACATCGCGCCCTTCGACGTGTTCTTCGACGAACACAACGTGACCGAGCCGGATGTGCTGTTCGTCAGGAAAGAGCGGATAGGGATCATCGGCCCGAATTTCGTCAACGGCGCGCCCGACATCATCGTGGAAGTACTGTCACCCGGCACACGCCATCGCGACGAGGGGGTAAAGCTCCGTTTATATGGCGGCGCCGGCGCCCGCTACTACTGGATGCCCGATCCCTCGGAGCGGGTGATCTATCGCTACGAGCTGACGCCGGAGGGTTTTCGCGAGCAGCCGGCCCTGAAGGAGGGCGACGTGCTCGAATGCCCGCTTTTCCCAGGCATTACGACCGACGTGGCGAAGCTGTTCGGCTAGCCGATGGTCAGGCCGAGAGCAACGATTCCGAGCACCAGAGCGATCATCCCCGCCAGCTGACCTGACCTGGCGAAGGAGCGCGGCTCGGCCTGCAGAGCCGCCAGCATGACCGGATGCAACATAGTGGTGGACATGTCCATCGGATAAACGACACACGCGCCGAAGTGATACGCGCGCCGATCAGGCGCCGAAAGCCAGCACGTTCTTGCCCGAGGTGGCGAACAGCTTACCCACCGCGGCGGTCGGCGTCAGGAAATGGGCGCCGGTTGGGCCCGGCAGCGGCAGCCGGTTCCGGAGCTGGCCGTTGGCAGGATCGAGCTGCAGCAGCGCGCCGCCGCCGTCGATCTGCCAGACGGAGCCGTAGGCCACGATGGGCGCGGCATTGCTGGCTTGCGCCGAGGCGTGCCAAGCCGCCTCAAAGGAGCCGCTGCCGATGCGCAGCGCGACCAGGCCATCACTGCAGGGCACGTACAGCATGGGTGGCGCGTAGGCCGTGCCGCTGAACGCTGCCCGGCAGATTGAGGATTTGAAGAGCTCGCCGCCGATGTTGCCCAGCTTGCTGCTTCGCAGCAGGTAGCCAGTGCCGTTCTTACCGCTCTGGAAGGTCTGGTCGTTTTGCAGGATAGTTGGGCTGATGGAGCCGATGTCGGCGTCTCGCCGGCTCAGCTCGGCCCAGTCCGACGGCGCCCAGTAGTCCTTGATCTTGAGGTCGGGCGAGAGGCGCACGACGGCGTTGCCGTAGTCGAACTGGCTGGTCGATTCGGCGTTGCCGATGGCCACCAGCAGGTCGCCATTCGAATCCAGGGCCGGGCCGGGCGGCGCCCAGATGGCTCCTTCGCGCTGGGTGGGCACGGCCCAGCTCAGGACGTCGCCGCCGGCAGAGTCGGGTGGTGCGCTCATGACCCAGCCTTTGTAGGGCCCGCAATCGCCGAAGTTCCCGCCGAAGGCCACGTACACCCGGCCATTGGCCAGCGACAGGGCGCTGCGCTCCTGCAGGTAGCGCGGGTCGGCGCCGGGCGGATCGATGGTGCGCCGGAACTTGACCTGGCCGCTGGCCACGTCGAAGGCGACCAGCTCGTGGTGGGTGGGCTGCATCCGGCCCACGGCGTACAACAGCCCCTTGGCGGCGTCGATGGCGGGTGTGGCCGTGAAACCGCTGGGGTCGATGTTGCCGCACGGCAGCGCCGAGCGCGGCACTGGCTCGCCCGCGTGCTGCTGCCACACGACCTTGCCGTCGCCGGCGTCCAGCGCATAGGCGGTGTCATTTTCGGTGACGACGAATACGCGCCCGCCCGCCACCAACGGCTCCCCGTACACGACGCCATCGACAGCCGTGGACCAGAGCTGCTTCGGCGCCGCTAGGGCTGGCTCCCCCGGACCAACGCCGGAGTGAGC
>DAIUFO010000206.1:3555-6859 GCA_036844545.1 Chloroflexota bacterium | reverse complement strand
CACCTGGGATGCCCACGTTGTCCGAGGGCCTGGCCGAAATGCGCGCGGATGAGCGTTGAAATCGCGTACCTCGATTCATCAGCGTTTGTGAAGACTATCAATGAGGAATTGGAGTCCAGAGCGCTAGCGCGCTTCTTGGTGGACTGGCCGCGACGAGCATCATCGAAGCTCCTGCTGGTGGAGTCTCTCCGGGTCGCCCGCCGGTACGCTCCGGAGAAGCTGGGTCGCACGCGTGGCGAGCTTCGCAGCGTCCAACTGATCGAGATCGACGATGGTGTCCTCGAGCGCGCCACCTCGATCGATCCGGTAACCGTGCGCTCCCTGGACGCCATCCACTTGGCCACGGCAGAGCAACTGGGGTCGGACCTAGGCGTGGTGGTGACCTACGACGAGCGCATGGCCAGTGGCGCGCGCATGCTCGGTCTAGCGGTGGCGTCTCCCAGCTAGAGTCGCTCAGCCTCCACCGGCAGGGGTTGTGGGGCTTTCGGCGTCGCCAGGCTGATACCATCAGCGCATGGTTGGTGGCCGGCCATCCAAGGGGGGTCCGCCCGGGGGTTCCCGTGGGAGGAAAACGGCCGCGGCCCAACTGAACGAGCTGCGCGAGCAGCAGGCGGCCAAGACCACGCGGGAGCTCGGGATCGCGATCCCGCCGGCCCTGCTCAACCAGGCGAATAATAGACTTCCGTCCCGTCACCGATGCAGGCCAGCGGAAGCTATGTGGCGGGCTCGTCCTCCGGCAGGCCGAAGATGTCGCGTGCCGTGATGCACAGCAGCTCGGGCTCGGTGGTGTTGACGCGGTCTCGAGCACAGACGGCGTAGCGCAGGCGCGGGCCCACAGCCGGCAGCTGGCTGGCTTTGCGCTCCAGCTCCCACTGCAGGCGGTCGCCATTCACTTCCCTCGCCCATTTGGCCTCGCCGGCCAGCACGGCCATTCTCCGCCGGCCAGCCAAAGCTACGGCGTCGATCTGGTTCTGCTCGCCGGCATCGCCCGGCCTCCAGAACTCCCCGACTGCCACCACGTCCTTACCCAACTGGCCAGCCTGGGCCAGCCTGCGAATGTGGCTGCGAAAGGCCTCCTCCCCAGCGCAGGCCCATGTGGTCGTCGATGCTCGCCTCAATCACCGGCAGGACGCTGTCGACCATGCCCGTATCGATGGCCGACCGCTGGTTATTGACGACATCCAGCCAGAAAATGAGGAAGTTGTCGGCAATTCGGTAGATGCCGCGGCTGGCCGCGCTGTCGGTGTCCGTGACCGGCACCAGCCTTTCCACCAGGCGAAGCGATACCAGCCGCTCCAAGACGCGCGTCGGATCGGTCTTGACCGCGTCGCGGATTTCGCCGAAACGGGTCTTTTTGGAGGCCACGGCGTAGAGTACCTGGTGGGCCAGGTTGGAGGCGCCCGCCTCCGTGGCCATGATCAGCTCTCCCTCGCGCAGCAGCGGCGCTCCCGGGGAGCAGGCCAGGGTGCGCAGATTGTCCGTGACGCTCTTGGCCTGGTCCCACCACGACAGGTACAGCGGCATGCCGCCCAGGATGCCCCAGACCAGCGCCCGGTCGGCCGGAGACAGGTTCGGCAGCATGAGAGCCGCTTCGTGCGGCCTGAACGGATGGACGAGCAGGGACAGCGAGAAGCGTCCATACAGTGGCTCCCGCTGTTCCTGCATGGACTCCATAGCCCTGACGGCCGAGCCACACAGCAGGATGCGCAGCTGCGTATGGCCGGAAAGCCGATCCCAATCGGCGCGCATGATGCTCGGCAGCTCGTTGACCACGGCCACCAGCTCGTGGAACTCGTCCAGAACCAGCAGCAGCGGCTCGTGCTGCGCGGCTTGCGCCAGAAAGGACAGTGCGTCGGACCAGCTGGTGAAGGGCTGAAGCTCGAGATCCCGAAAGTCAGAATCGACTATCGCGGCGGTTTCTGTGGAGAGTGTCGCCAGCTCGTCTTGCAGCGGGCGCCCGATGCCCGTATGGAACACACAGCGCAGCGGCCGGGCGAACTCTTTCAGCAGCGTGGATTTGCCGACGCGCCGGCGGCCCCAAACAATGGCCAACATGCTGCCGCGGCGCTCCCACCAGCCGTGCAAGGCGTCCAGCTCCATTCGGCGGTTGACGAAGTCCGCTGCCATGCCACCATACGACCTCAGTGCAGGCAATATGCAAAGTTACCGTAAATAGAGTAGTATGCCATCAATGTAGTATGCGGGCTGTGATGTGTAACTTGCGGCCACGCCGCCAAGCATCACAAGCCCCTGAGCTTGCCCCGCCACAGCGGCGCGGAACGCTCCATCGAAATCGTCGGGACCGTGGACATCGACTGACAGCACCTCGATCCCCAGAGATTGCGCCGCCCGTTGGGTGTCATCGAACTGGCCTTCTGCAGAGCAACGCTGGCATCCCACATGACTGCCACGGTACGCAGCCCGGGTACAGCTTGCTTGAGAACCTCCATTCGCTTGGTGAACATGGACACAGGCTGAGAGTAATTGCCGGTAATGTTGCCGCCTGGGTGGGCCAGACTGGCAGCCCATCCTTCTTTGACGGGATCCCCTCCGCCGTTGGCCGCGACGATGGGAGCAGCAGCCCCACGGGCAGCGAGCAAGCGTTCTCGCAACGAGGTCTCTGCCGGCTGGAGCGCCCGGCGCAGTAAGCTTCGAGTCAGACCTGCATGGCTGGCTGCGAGGATGCCCCGCCGCCGGGATTGCTGGCCGGCATCGAGCTGTTCAACGCTCGTGAGTTCTACGAGTGCCACGAGGTGCTTGAGGAGATTTGGCTGGCCGAGCCGGAACACATCCGGACGCTGTACCAGGGCATCCTGCAGGTGGGTGTGGCCTTCTACCACCTCGGCCGCGGGAACTTTCGGGGGGCGACCAGCCTGCTGGAGACCGGCATCACCTACCTGCGGGCGTTTACGCCCAGATGTATGGGCGTGGACGTGCAGCGACTGGTGGAGGACTCGATCCACGCCTACGCCGAGCTGCAGCGGCTGGGAGAGGAACGGATAGCGGAGTTCGACGCGGGGCTGATTCCGCGTGTCGAACGCGAGCGGGCGGATTCTTCGCTGCGCTCAGATTGACGAAACTATTCCGGGGTTTCCTCGGGCGGGGGAGCAGGCGCCGGGCGAGGCTGCATGCCCGGCGCGGTCTGGCGAGCGGGCGCTGAAGGCGCTGGGCGGCCAGGCGTCGGAACACCGGGACGGCCGGCCGCGGACGGAGCCGGGCGCTGTGTGCCGGGGGGCATCGGCGACCGAGGCGCGCCGGACGCCGCCGGGCGGGGCACACCAGGCGTGGCGGGGCGGGGCATGCC
>DAIUFO010000206.1:0-3545 GCA_036844545.1 Chloroflexota bacterium | reverse complement strand
GGGCATGCCGGGCCCGGGAGCCGCGCCAGCGGGCCGGGGCATGCCGGGAGCGCCGGGGCGAGGGACGCCGGCGGGCATCGGAGCGCCAGCGGGGCGAGGGACGCCGAGCGCGCCCATCGGGCGAGCTGCGCCTGGCATGGGTGCGCCGGCGGGACGGGGGACACCTGGCACCGGAGCGCCAGCGGGACGAGGCGCCCCGGGGGCGCCCATCGGGCGAGCTGCGCCTGGCACGGGTGCGCCGGCGGGGCGAGGCGCCCCAGGAGCGGTTACGCCGGCTGGCCGCGGAGCTGCCGGGGCGGCGGCGCGCATTGCCGGACGAGCGGGGGCCGCGGCGGCTCTGCGCCGCGCATCAAGCTTGCGCGCTTTGACGCGGTGCTTGTTGAGCGCGACTTTCTTTCTCTTGTTCATAAATGCCGGGGGAGTATAGCTGACTTCAGGGCCGCGGGTTTAGCCGTAGAGGGCCAGACGCTCGGGGCGAAGCTGGTCCTTGAGCCGGCTTTGGAGCTGGTCGAACATATCCAGGTCGCCTTCGCCGACGAACGTCACGGCGGTGCCCGGTTTGCCCATGCGGGCGGTGCGGCCGACGCGGTGAACGTAGGTGTCGAGGTCCTCAGGCATGTCGTAGTTGACGACGTGCGACACGTCGGGGATATCCAGCCCGCGCGAGGCGACATTGGTGGCGATCAGGATCCGGACCTTGCCGGCCATGAACTGGTTCAGCGACGCCTGGCGGACGGCCTGGCTCATGCCGCCGTGGATCGCGGCCACGGAATAGCCCTTGCGCCGCAGCAGGCCTTCGATCCGATCCACGCCTCGCTGGGTGTGGCGGAACAGGAGCACGCTGGGCCAGTCGTTCATGTCCAGCAGCTCGAGCAGCCCGTCGAACTTGTCGCGCTCGGCCACTTCGTAGTACACCTGCTTGACACTGTCGACGGTGGGGATCTCCATCTCAATGCGGATCCATTCGGGATCGCGCAGGTGCTTGTAGATCAAGTCGTGGATCTCGACCGGGATGGTGGCCGAGAAGAGCGCCGTCTGACGGTCTCGCGGCGTGCGCCGGAGGATGCGCTCGACGTCGGGCTGGAAGCCCATGTCGAGCATCCGGTCGGCCTCGTCCAGCACCACCATGCGCACTTCGGAGAAGCTCAGCGCGCCGCGCTCGAGATGGTCGATGATGCGCCCGGGGGTGCCGACGATGATCTGATCGCCGCGGTGGAAGCCCTGCATCTGACGCTCGTAGCCGACGCCGCCGTAGACGGCGAGGGCACGCAGGCCAGCGTATTTGCTCATGCGGCTCAGCTCGGTGGTCACCTGCTCGGCCAGCTCGCGCGTGGGTACGACAATCAACGCTTGGACGGCTTGAAGGTTAGGGTCCAAGCGCTCGATCACGGGGATGCCGAAGGCGCCGGTCTTGCCGCTGCCGGTCTGGGCCTGGCCCACCAGGTCACCACCACGGCGCAGCACGGGAAGAGAGCGCTCTTGGATCGGCGTAGGCTGCTGCCAGCCAGCCTCGGCCACCGCACGCTCGATGGCGGGGCTGTCGGAGAACAGCCCCGGCGTGGACGGCAGCGGGAACAGCAGCGGCTCGCGCGCAATGGCGACCGCGGTGGGGGCGGCGCTGCTGCCTCGACCGCGACCGCCTCGGCGGCGGCGACGCCGGCGCGTGGCCGCGTCATCAATACGAGGACTGATCGCCAGTGCGCCTTCGGACTCCGGCTGGCGCGGCTGGCCGCGGCGCCGATCCGCGGGTATGAGGTGAAGGTGGGCGGCGGCGCCTAGTGGATGGTTCGGGGTTCCGGAAGTGGTGGCCGCTTGGGGCGCGGCCGGGGAAGTGGCAGCCTTGTTATCAGACGGCTGCCGGCGGAAGAGAATGGACAGAAAACTCATCAAACGGTAACTTGGAACGCTCCTCTGGGGCTATTTGGTGCTGTCGAGGCCAACAAAAAAGGAGATGCGTGTCCCGCATCTCCTTAAAAAGGCTGAGCCTTACTCGCATCTGACGTTAACGATAGCATTCAAGCTTGGCCGCTGCCAACAAAGGCGGGAATAGTCGATTGTCAGGCCGGCCGGGCAAACCTACCCAGCCGCGTCCGCCGTGTGGGCGAAGCCATACGGCCCCCGTTGGCTGCTTGCATTCGCCTGCCTGCCACTGTATGCTGCATGGGCACAATCCGGTGCGGCTCTGACGGGGAGAGGAAGAGGCGCGCCAAAACATGAGGAGCGAATCGTGGCGGACCAAACCAAAGGCAGAAAGACCCGCAGCGGCGAAACGGCCAGGGGCGGACAGGCGGTAAAGGCCAAATACGGCCCGGAGTTCTTCCGCGAGATTGGCCGCAAGGGTGGCCAGGCGATCAAGGATCGCGGCTTGGATTACCTGCGGGAGATCGGGCGCCTGGGCGGCGAAGCGACCAAGGCGCGCCACGGCACGGCACACTATGCCGAGATTGGCCGGAAGGGCGGCCAGCACGGCAAGGGGCAGCCGAAACCGGGAGCGGGCCGGACGCGGCGAACACCGGCATAGGGCGGCGGAACCGCCTGGCGAACGGGGGTAACGGATTCCTCGCTCGACGCTCGGAATGACAAACGGAGGACTATCCGTTTGAGGAGGCGCCGCCGACGAGGGTGAGGTCCTTGGCGACGGAGGGCTGCAGGATCTCATCCACCAGCCCGTATTCCAGCGCGGACTCGGCAGTGAGCCAGAAGTCGCGGTCGGAATCGTGGGCGATCTTCTCGTACGACTGGTTGGTGTGCTTGGCCAGGATCTCACGCAGCATGGTCTGGAGGCGGATGATCTCTTTGGCCATGATCTCGATATCGCTGGCCGCGCCCTGAGTGCCACTGTGGGCTTGGTGCATGTGAATGGTGGCGTGCGGCAGGGCAAAGCGCTTGCCGCGCGCGCCGCCGGCCAGCAGCACGGTGCCCATGCTGGCCGTCACGCCCACGGCCATGGTGGCCACGTCGGACTTGATCAGCTGCATGGTGTCGTAAATCGCCAGGCCGGCGTGGATCGAGCCGCCCGGCGAGTGGATGTACATGTTGATGTCCTTGTCGGGGTCCTCGCTCTCCAGGAACAGCAGCTGGGCGATGATGATGTTGGAGATCTGGTCGTTGATTGGCGTGCCCAGGAAGATGATGCGGTCCTTCAGCAGGCGCGAGTAGATATCGAACGCACGCTCACCACGGGGCGAGCTTTCGATCACCATCGGGATCAGGCCCACGACTGTTTCTCCTAAGACGCGAGGAATGCCACTGGAGTATAGAGCGCTACTCCAGGTGTTCCTGAACGTACTCCAAGGCGTCGCTGACGCTGTGGATCTTCTCGGCGTCCTCGTCGGAGATCTCCAGGTTGAACTCCTCTTCGAGGGACATGATCAGCTCGACCAAGTCGAGCGAGTCGGCGTTGAGGTCCTCGACGAAGGACGCGGTCGGCGTCACATCGGCCTCGTCGACGCCGAGCTGCTCGACGATGATCTTCTTCATGCGGTCGTACACATCTACCGCCATTAATTCACCTCCTTTAGTGCCATGACAGCGCCCAGCACACC
>DAIUFO010000205.1:0-6920 GCA_036844545.1 Chloroflexota bacterium | reverse complement strand
GCGATACGCTGCAGGACCTCGCGGTAAATGTCCTGCATCGTGGCCGTGCAGGCGCGGGCTCGGACGTCCAGGAGCGGCAGCAGCCGGTGGCCGCTGTTGTGGTAGTGCCAGGCCCGCTCGGCTTGGAACGCCATGAGGCGGCGGAAGGCCTCGTTGTAGACGCCCGCCAGCAGCTCTTCCTCGGAGTAGCCGAAGCGGCGCAGCTCGTCCAGCGGCAGATAGATGCGCCCCCGCTCGGTGTCCTCTTTGACGTCGCGCAGGATATTCGTGAGCTGCAGGGCCAGGCCGAGGTCGGCGCCGAACCGCGGCGCCCGCGGGTCGCTGCAGCCGAAGATCCGCAGGCAGATCAAGCCTACGACGGAGGCTACCCTGTAGCAGTACAGGCGCAGCTCCTCGAAGGTGGCGTAGCGGTTGACCTCGAGGTCCATCTCGACGCCCGCGATGAGCTCGTCGAAGTACTTCCGTGGGATGTCATAGCGCCGGGCCGCATCGCCCAGCGCGATCAGGATGGGATCGGCGGTGTGGCCGGAGTAGGCGAGTTCGAGCCGGTCCTTGGTACGTGCAATCGCCGCTCGCTTGGACTCGAGCGAGCCGTCGGTGTCGCTGCCGTCGTCACACTCGCGGCTGAAGGCATAGGCGGCATAGATGGCCCGGCGCTTCTCGGGCGGCAGCGAGATGAAGCCGTAATACCAGTTCTTGGCCTCCCGCTTGGTGACGTCGCGGCAGTAGTCATAAGCGTGCAGGACCTCGTCGTCGAGTGCCGGGAGCTTGCTAGGCATGGCGCGAACCAGCGAGGGCAAAGGGCATAGGGCGTAGGGCATAGAGCAGGGCGCGGGTAACCAAGCCAAGCTGGCGCCACGCCCCAACGCGTGGGCGGCGCGACAGCACGTCGTAGCCCTGGGCCTGGATGCGGTTCAGCAGCTCCACCCCGCCCAGCGTGAACAGCCGCAAGTCCGTCTGCAGCCGGCGCTCGACCAAAGGCACCAGCTTCTCACCCGCGCTGAAGAGCTGGCGCGTACGCTCGACCTCGAATTCCATCAGCGCGCGCCAGCCAGCATGGAACATGCCCGACGCCAGCTCGCTTTCGGTACAGCCGAAACGGCGCAGATCCTCGAGCGGGATGTAGATGCGCCCGCGGGCATAGTCGCGCGCCACGTCCTGCCAGAAGTTCGCCAGCTGCAGCGCCGTGCAGGTCGCGTCGGAGAGCGCGAACCGCTCCTCGTCCCGGTACCCGAACAGCATCAGCACCAGCCGGCCAACCGGGTTGGCCGAGTACTCGCAGTACCGCGGGAGGTCCTCGTACGTCTCGTAGCGGCTGACGGTCTGGTCCTGCCGGTTGGCTTGGATGAGTGCGCGGAAGGGCTCGATCGGCAGGTCGTACTGGCGGATGGTCCTTTCCAGGGCGAGGAACAGCGGGCCGTCTGGCTGGTGAGCGAAGCAGGCCTCGAGCTGTCGCTCCCAATCGGCCAGCAGCGCCAGCCGGTCGCCTTCGGCCTCGTCCCCAAGGTCGTCCACCGTGCGACAGTAGGCATAGACGTTGAACATGGGCTGGTGCAGCCGGCGCGGCAGCAGCCAGGAAACGACCAAGAAGTTCTCGTAGTGCGATCGCGCCAGGTGGCGCGTCCAGCGCTCAGCTTCTTCGACCGCGGACATAGCGTCCCAGCGCCATCAGCGGGAAGTAGTGGCGATAGAGGTGGTAGTTGATCATGAAGGCGCGGGGGAAGCCCGTGCCGGTGAAGTCCGGCTCGTCCCATGTGCCGTCCGGCAGCTGGCGATCTACCAGGTAGCGGACGCCGGCTTCGGTCGCCGGGTCGCCGTGCAAGCCGGCGGCCAGTAAGCCCAGGAGCGCCCACGCGGTCTGTGAGGGTGTGCTGGGACCGCTGGCGCGGGTCCCGGGATCGACGTACGTGCGGGAAGTTTCCCCCCAGCCTCCGTCAGGCCGTTGATGCTTGCGCAGCCAGTCCACAGCGCGGCGAATGGTCGGATGGCTGGCCTCGAAGCCGCACGCGCGCAGCGCCGGCAGGACGGCGCCGATGCCGTAGATGTAGTTGACACCCCAGCGGCCCCACCAGCTGCCGTCCGGCTCCTGCTGCCGCAGCAGGTAGTCCACGGCGCCCTGGAGGATGGGATGCTCGGGCGGGTAGCCCAGCAGGCCGAGCGCTTCCAGGATGTGCGCCGTTACGTCCTCACTCGGCGGGTCGATGGTCTCCCCGAAATCCGCGAAGGGGATTTTGGTGACCAAGTCGTGCGTGTTGTCGACGTCGAAGGAGCCCCAGGCGCCGTTGCTGCCGCGCATGCCTTCCAGCCAGCGGACGGCTTTCGTGATCGCCTCCTCGCCGGCGCCGGCCTTGCGCAGGGCCAAGATCACGATGGCCGTGTCGTCGGTATCGGGGTAGCCTTGGTTGGCGAACTCAAAGGCCCAACCCCCGCCGGGCGTGTGGGGCGTGCGGATCTGCCAGTCGCCAGGGGCAAATACCTGGTTCTTCAGCAGCCAGGTGTTGGCCTTAACGATGGCCGGGTGGCCGGGCTCGAGGCCCGCGTCCAACAAGGCGGTGGCAGCCAGGCCCGTGTCCCATACGGGCGAGACGCAGGGCTGGACCCGCCAGCCCTCTTCGTCGTGTACGCCGAAGTGCTCCATGCCCTCGAGCGCTCGCCGCATGACCGGGTGGTCGGTGGGGTAGCCGAGGCTGCTGAGGGCAATCATGGAGTACACCCATGGCGGCTGGATGCCGCCCCAACTGCCGTCGGCCTCCTGGTGCGCCAGGATCCAGTGCTCGGCGCTACGGATGGCATGGCGGCGGACTCCTGGCGACCAGGGGACGTGGCGCAGCACGCGGTCCAGCAGATGAAAGGCGCCTCGCCAGCTGAACGGGTTCTTCGGCCATGGCAAGCTGAAGTCGGCCTCGTCGAAGCCGTCCCGCAGCTCCGGTACTCGAGCATAGTCCGGCAGTGGACGCCGCGGCTGGAGGTTCATCACCACCAGCAGCGCTACGATGGTGCCGCGGGCCCAGCTGGAGAAGTCGTAGATATTCAGCGGCGCCCAGGGCGGCAGGAACATCATCTCGGGCGGCATCTCCGGCGTGCCTGCCCACGGGTACTCCCCAAACAGCGCCAGCCAGATCTTGGTGAAGATGCGCGCCTTGGGCACACCGCCGCTGGTCCGGATGAGCGCGAGGGCGCGTCGCATTCGCGGGTCCTGAGGATCGCGTCCGGTCAGCTTGAGCGCGACGTAGGCCTCGATCGTCGTGCTCAGGTCGCTGGGGCCCCCGTAGTAGATGGGCCAGCCCCCATCGTCCTGCTGCCGCGGGTCGATGTAGCGCACTACTTCCGCCCAGCGAGCGTCGTCGCGCACGCCGAGGAAGTACATGAGCAGGATGTACTCAGCCTGGATGGTGACGTTGGCCTCGAGCTCTCCGCACCACCAGCCCTCGGCGTCCTGCGCGTCCAATAGCCACTGAACGGCGCGGTTGAGCGCAAGTTCTGGGTTCCGAGCTCTGAGCTCTGAGTTGTGTTGCTGACTCTGAACTCTGAACTCAGAACTCAGAACTCGATCAGCAGTAGCCATGGCTGATGAACCATTCCGCGGATTTGCGCAGCGCGCAGTGGACGGGCGTTTGGGGCAGGCCAAGCTCGCGGCGGGCGCGCGTCGAGTCGTAATACATCGGAATTTGAGCCATGCGCACGGCGTCCATCGTGACGGTCGGTTGGCGTCGTGCAAGGCGGCCCTCGACGATCTCGCTGATGGCGGCGGCAGCGTAGGCCACCGGCATCGGCAGCTTGAGTCGGGGCGCCTGGCGACCGGTCTCGGCAGCGAGCATCTTCAGTAACGCCTGCAAGGTCAGGTTTTCGTGCCCTAGGATATAGCGCTCGCCCGGTTTGCCAAGCTCGTACGCCAGCACGTGGCCCTCGGCGACGTCCTCGACGTCGATCACATTCAGGCCCGTGTCGATGTAGGCCGGGAGGCGGCCCCGCAGGAAGCCGAGCACGATGTTGCCGGTTGGCGTCGGCCGCACATCACCCCAGCCCATCGGCGCGGCGGGGTTTACGACGACGACGTTGGGATACTCGAAAGCGGCGCGCTCGGCCAGGATCTTGGATCGCTTGTAGTGGCCGTGAGCTGAATCAGGATCGACGAAGCCCGCTTCGTCACCGCCTTGGACTACGGTCGCGACAGAGCTGGTGTGCACCACGCGCTCGACGTTGGCTTTGCGCGCTGCCTCCAGCACCGCCCGCGTGCCCTCGACGTTGACCTCGTAGAACCGCCTCGGGTCGCGTGCCCACATCTCATACATCGCCGCCACGTGGAAGACCGCCTGGCAGCCCCGGGCTCCTCGTTCCACGGACGCCTCATCCTCAATGTCGCCCGACACCACTTCGATCTCAGCCGGCAACTCCGCCCGCCGGTGGCCGTGCGTCGCCGGCCGCACCAAGGCCCGCACCTCCCAGCCGTGCCTCAGCAGCGCCAACGCCACGTGGCTCCCCACAAACCCGGTAGCGCCGGTGACCAGCGCCTTCATTGGCATACCCCCGAGAGGACGTCGCACTCGCCCGCCACGGCGGGAGAGTAGTCCATGCTCCAAGAAGCACCACTGTGCATGAAAATGGTTCCCTCACCCTGCCCTCTCCCGCTGCGGCGGGCGAGGGTTCTTTTGCGCTTCGACTGGCTATTTTCATGGCAGGGCAGGGGTGAGGGAGCGCTTGCGCTTTCCGGAGCGCCGAGTTCGGCCAAGGTTCTGAGTGCCCTCACCTAACCTCTCCCGCCGCGGAGGGAGAGGAACTGCAGCGTCTCTGCCACGGCCGCTCGTAAGCCGCGGCAAGCGGCGAGGTAATGCCTGGCTGTCGCCGCGCTTAGCGCCCGGTCCGCCAGGCAGTCGATGATCACCCGCACACCGATAAACGGCGCGCTGGCGGCGGTGGCCAGCCAGGCGGTCTCCATGTCCACGGCGGCTACGCCCTGGCCGCCGAGCGCCGCCTTCTCGGCTGGGGTGGCGATGTGGTCGAGCGTACGAATCTCGCCCGAAAGTGCGCCCAGCCGCTCACGAAGCTCCGGCGGGGCGTTGCCTGCCAGCAGCACGTCGCCGGGCCGGAACCTTGGCTGGCAAGCGCCCGCGAAGCCTGCCGACAAAACGGCGTCGCAGCCGCTCAGGTCGTATGTGCGCCGGCCCATGCCCGTGACCTGGGGCGCAAAGCCGAGCAGCGGCAGCGCCTCAGCCCAGGTGGCGACGAGCAGCCGGACGATGGCCTGCCGCTTGACGTCCGCCTGCCGCTCCCCCGCGGCGGCGTGGATCATGCGGCGACGCTGGCCAGCTTCAGCAGGTCGCGCGGGTGCTTGAAGGCCTCGAGCAGCGTGGCGGACTCGTAGCCACAATGCATCATGCAGTTGGCGCAGCGTGGGTCGCGGCCGAAGCCGTAGGCGTCCCACTTGGTGCCGCCCAGCAGCTCCTGCCAGCTCCCGACGTGCCTATCGGCAAGCAAGCAGCACCTTCTTGACGCGCTGCTTCAGCAGGTAGGTGGCCATTTTGACGGACAACGAAAGGGGTCGACTACTCATATTAGTGGTCTCGCTCCAACAAAAAATTGACCAGGCTCACCAGCTCGGCGCGGCCTTGATCGGTGAAGTTGATGCCGTCGGCGAGAACCATCGCCTGGTGGTGCGCTTCATCAGCGAGGGCCTGAACCCGGGCCTTCACGTCGAGGCGCTCGAAAACTCCTTGAACCTGGATAACGTCGGCGTCGGCGATACGCTCCTGCCCATAGATACACCATAGCGCTTCACGGTCAGCTTGCCCGGCCAGCGACAACGCCAGCACGATCGGCAGCGACTTCTTCTTGCGCTTGATGTCCGAATCGACAGACTTGCCGGTCGCCTCGCTGTCGCCCCACACGCCCAGCATGTCGTCGCGGATCTGGAACAGCCGGCCGATAGCCTCGCCGAAGCGGCGGCAGCGCAGGCGCAGCGGCGAGCCCGCGCCGGCCAGCAGCGCGCCGATCTCGATCGACGCCCGCAGCAGGGCGCCGGTCTTGCAGCGGATCATCTCCAGGTAGTGGTCGAGGCCGATTTCCGGCACGCTCTCGTAGCTCACGTCCAAGTACTGGCCTTCTATCATCTCGCGTGTAGCTTCCTGCAGCACGCTCATGACCTCGACCACCAGCTGGTCCTCGAAGTGCGGCCGGAGACCCCGAAGCGTCAGCGAGGCCAGGCAGAACATGGCGTCGCCGGCATTGATTGCCCGCGGGATACCCCAGCGCGTCCACAGCGTTGGCCGGCCGCGGCGCTTCTCGTCGGCGTCCTGGATGTCGTCGTGGATAAGCGAGAAGTTGTGGATCAGCTCGATGGACGCCGCTGCCGGCAGCGCCTTGCCCCAGGGCCCGGCCAGCGCCTCGCAAACGAGCAGGCACAAAGTCGGCCGGAGGGCTTTGCCTTGGGGCGGGCTGCTGCCGTCCAAGCCCAGGTGGTAACGCAGCATGTCGTAGATCGGAGCTGCCCGGCCGGCGAGCGCGCCGCTGAGGCTGGCTTCGATCGGTTGCCGAAACCGCTCCAGGACTTGGCTGGCGCTGGCCGTAGCCCTGGGAGCCTCCTGGCGATTAATCAACAGCTCCGCTCCAGTGTCAGATTAAACCTACTTCTCGAATGCCGACCGAGGCAGCCGCGACTGCCGAACGATCGACGCTAGTGTAGTTTCCCCGGAAAAATGCGGGGCAAAGGCGGGCAGTCGCACGGCTTCGTGGGCAACCACCAGCCCGAAGATCATCGGGAGCAGCATGGGCGGTTGTGGGCCGGTTTGTGGCGGATAATTTTTTGGCGGTGGAATGGGCTGGCATTTGAGCACAGAGCAGGGGCGCCGGAGCGAGATTGGGTCGATAGTGATGCCGACCAGGGACGGTTCCTGGCCTGGTGATCAGGCCAGATAAGGGCCAGA
>DAIUFO010000204.1:5648-6931 GCA_036844545.1 Chloroflexota bacterium | reverse complement strand
CGCTTAGGCGGCGTCAACCGTTAAGCGATTGACTCGGCGGTCAGCCGGTGCTCCACCTTGTGGAAGCCCTTCCACAGGTCCTCGTAGAAGTAGCGCGCGCCGAACTCGACGCGCAGCGTCCGGGTGCGGCCGTCGGAGTTGTTGAAGTGCTCGTGCATGGTCATCTTGGGCGGCACGTGGACCGCGTCGCCGGCTACCCAGTCGTGGCGCTTGCCGTCCACCTCGGAGTAGCCGCTGCCTTCCAGCACGTACAGCATGGCCTCGGTGTGAGTGTGCGAGTGGCTGCGCGTCTTGGGCGTTTCTTCGAAGATGTTGGTGATGGCTACGGCCTTGGCTTGGAAGTCGTTGGTCTCGTCGGTCAGGCTCTCGCTGCCACCCATGAGGATGTAGATGGCGCCGTGGCGATGGCCCTGGTGGCCGACAGCCGCCTCTGCATGGGCGTGGCCCTCATGCCCGTGGTCGTGGTCATGATGCTCGTGTCCGTGGCCGTTGCCGTGCGCTGAAGCAGCCGCCACAGCCGCGGCGGCCACCTTGCGCTGCTCCTCGCGCCGGGCATTCTCGTCGATCCAGTCCTCGCTGTGGAGGGCGATGCGGCGCTTGCCGTCCTCGGCATACTGTGAGACTTGCTTCCCGAAGCGCGTCTCGACGTCGGCCGCGTTCTTGCCCTTCTCCTCGAGCTGGATCATGCGACCCAGCTTGACGTACAGGTCCAGGTCCTGGCTCATGGCCGAGACGTAGACCGCCGGCTCGGAGCCGGTGTTGAAGTGCTGGTGCTCGGTCATGAACGGAATGTGAATGGTCGTGCCCGGCTTCCAGTCGTAACGCCGGCCGTCGACCACGCTGAAGCCGGTGCCGGACAGGAAGTGCATGCCTTCCTCGCCGTGCTGGTGCTTACCGGTGTGGTGGCCGGCCGGGATCTCGGCCTTCATCAGGCTGGTGCCCATGGTCGGGAAGCCCACCTGCTCGCCGATCAGCATGGCGATGCGGAAGTCCTGCGGCGTCTCGATCCACTTGAGGTCCTTGCCCTTGGCCAGCCCCGGCGCGTTCTCGACCGCGTGCTGGGCCTTCTTGCTGGCACTCAGCCAATCGTCATAAAAGCTCATCGCATCTCCCGTAGTTGATATGTCGCCGCTCAGTATAGAGCGCGCCCTACTTGTGTGGATTCCTCAAGAGCCGATGGTGGCGGCGGTGGGAGCACGCCTGGCAACTCGCGCCGGCAAGCCGGCGGTCCAGGCGAGCAGCGGTCCGAACGCGATCACCCCGAACACGGCATAGGCGGCCGG
>DAIUFO010000204.1:0-5638 GCA_036844545.1 Chloroflexota bacterium | reverse complement strand
CGACCACGAGCCAGAACAGCGTGATGCCGGCCAGCGAATGAAGACGGAACTCGTTTACGAGTGGCATCGGCGTTCGAATCGCGTCGGTGTTGTTCGGTAAGCCGAAGTACAGCAGCGCGGAAGCCAGCGCCAGCCAGGCAACCGGCAGCCATATTGCCATCTTGAGGCGGCGCCGCCCTGTGGCCCACTGCCGCATCGCCACAGCGATACCCACAGCCAGGATGCCACACACGAGGAGGATCAGGTAGATGTGCTGGCGGAAGTCGATCGTATCGGGATCTCCGACACCGGGCGGATTCGCGGGGTACTTGAGGAACGGCAGTAGGCCAATGCTCCAGTAGCTGGCGGCAGCCAGAGCCAGCCCGCGGCCGGTCCGGCCTGCGCCCGGCAGCTTGTTCTGGCCGATGGTGTAGGCGGCCCCGAACAGCAAGCCCCACGCGACGCCATATATCGCGTAGCCGAGAAACAGCCCTTTCTTCTGAGTAGGCCGGTCCACGACCGGAGGGGGCTCCTCTGTCGCTTCGGTCGAGCCGGCGCCGGCGGCGTGGTTGTGCTCCGCCGCGTGCAGCTGCTCTTCGATCGAGATCGCTCTATCGACAATGGGTTCGGTCCACACGAATTGGACGGCGGCCACGACCATGCCAGCACCAAGACCAGCGATCAATGCGCTCTTGATGATGGCCCCGAAGCTGTCGAGGCTCATGAGCCTCGGCCTAGTGGCAGGGAAGCGCGGCGATGTGCCGCGAATCGTGTACCAGCTCGTGGATGAAGTTCTGGTCGAAAGCCACATTGCCCTGAACGGCGCTTAGAAGCATGCCCTGATCGACGCCCTGCAGGTACAGCAGCGCCAGGCCTACGCCGACGACGGCGATGAGCTTCCAGTTGAGGCCGCGGGGAAGGGGATAGCTGTTGATCATGTGCCAGTTTTCCTTTCGCTCGAAGGTTCTCGGCTACGACGAGGCAGGCACTCGGGCTCTGGTCCCCTGGACCACTACGCTGCGGCACAGCGCCGGACTCTGACCGGCTTCCCCGTGCCTCGTCTTGGACGGTGACTACACCATACCGGAAAGAGCGTCAGTCCGTCAAGAAAAAATAAGCCCGACGGGCAGCATAGGCGCCATCGCTATTATCCGTTCGATGGCAGAGCACGATCATGCTCGCGACTTGTCTGGTGGCGCGCTCAAGCAGGCATTCCTTCTCACAGCCATCATCCTGGTCGTCGAAGCCGTTGCAGGTTGGTTCTCTCATTCCCTGGCCCTGATGGCCGACGCCGGCCATATCCTGACCGACGTCATCGCCTTGGGCCTGGCCTGGTTCGCGGTGGAGCAGGCCAAGCGGCCGGCCGACACTCGGCGCACCTACGGCTATCACCGTGTGGGCATCCTCACGGCCATGATCAACGGCGCCACGCTCATCATCATCGTGGCAGCGGTCGCGTTTGAGGCGGTCAGGCGGTTCTCCCACCCGGAACCAGTGCAAGGCGGCCTCGTAATCGTCTCGGCCACGGTAGCCGTCGTCGTGAACCTGTTCATCACGTTCCGCCTGAAGAGCGGTGAAAAGAACCTGAACGTCCAGGCCGCCCTGCTGCACGTGGTCGGCGACCTGGCCGCGTCGGTCGGCGTCATCGTCGCGGGTGTCGTCATATTGACCACAGCCTGGTACCCGGCCGATCCAATCATCTCTCTGGCCATCGCCGTCCTGATCGCCTGGGGCGCGGTCAAGATCGTGCTGGACACCGGCAACATCCTCCTGGAGGGCGTACCCAAAGGCATGGACCTGCAGGCGGTCGGCGCGTCCATTGAGGACACCCACGGCGTGGATTCCATGCATGACCTTCACGTCTGGGCGCTCGCCCCGGAGCAGGTCGCGCTCAGCTGCCACGTCGTCGTGTCCGAGGAACGGCTCTCTGAAGGGGAGCACCTGGTCAGACGGCTCGAGCAGTCACTCTGCGAGCTGTACGGGATTGGCCACACCACCATCCAGGTTGAAGCCTGCCATCAATGCGTCGACGTCGGCGACCACGGAGCCGGTGACCACAACCATCCCCACGACGATGCCATTCGCGAAGCTATCCACCAGCACTAGCTCCCACGAATGTCAATACGGCATGAGGGAGAATCGAGATATCCCTCATGCCGTATTGACAAATTCAATTGAATAGTTGAATATACGGTGATGGGAGATCATCGAGCCTTCAAGGAGCAGCTGTACGGCCAGTTCGCCCGGCTGGGCAAAGCCCTGGCCAGCCCCGCGCGGCTGGAGTTGCTGGACCTGCTGGCTCAAGGCGAGCGCTCCGTTGACGAGCTGGCGGGAGAGGCCAGCCTGTCCATTGCCAACGCGTCATCTCATCTCGAGGTTCTGCGCGATGCGCAGTTGGTTACCAGCCGCAAGGACGGCCAGCGTGTCTACTGCCGGCTGGCCGATCCCAGTGTCTTCCAACTGTGGAAGGCGTTACGTGAGGCTGGAGAACGGCAGCTGGCAGACATCGACCGCCTGGTCGAGGCGTACCTCACGCAGCGGCAGGAGCTTGAGGCCGTGTCCCGCGAGGAGCTGCAGCGGCGAATCGCTGGGGGCAATACGGTTGTGCTGGACGTCCGCCCGGCGCTCGAGTATCGGCAGGGACACATCTCCGGGGCCCGCTCCATCCCCGTTGACGAACTGGAGCAGCGTATCGGCGAGCTCGACCCGCGCCGAGACATCGTGGCCTACTGTCGGGGCCCATACTGCGTCTACGCCGACGAGGCGGTGGCCGCCCTGACCGCGCGAGGGTTCCGGGCGGTCCGTTATGACCAGGGTTATCCGGACTGGGCAGCGGCCGGGCTGCCCGTCGCTACTGACGACATCGCGGCCGACGACACGGCCGCCTAAACACAACCAAGGAGCAGAAACCAGTGATCTTTCGCCAGGTACTTCATCCGCAAACGGGTTGCGCCAGCTACGTCTTTGGCTGATTGGGTCGAGGCGTGTTGGCGGTCGTCGACCCGCACATCGACCATATGGCCGACTACCTGGGCATAGCCCAAGCAACGGGCGCGCATGTAGCCTACGTCTTCGAGACGCACGTCCAGGCCGACCACATCTCCGCTGCGAGACAGCTCGCCGCTCAAACAGGCGCGCGGCTGGTCATGCACGAGACAGCGCCGGTCTCGTTTCCATTTACGGCGGTTCGCGACAACGACCGCGTAGACATGGGCAACGTCTCTGTGCGCGTCCTGCATACGCCCGGCCATGCGCTCGAGCACATCGCGCTGCTGGTCGGTGACGGCCCCCGCGGCGGCGAGCCCTGGTTTGCATTTACCGGCGACACACTGTTCGTGGGCGACGTCGGGCGGCCCGACCTCGGTGGGCCAGACGCGGTCAAGCAGTTGGCGAGACAGCTGTATCACAGTCTGTTCGACAAGCTCCTCACTCTCGACGACTTGGTCGAGGTCTATCCCTCGCACTTCGCCGGCTCCGCCTGCGGCCGGGCTATGAGTGGTAAGCCGAGCTCGACCATCGGCTTCGAGCGCCGCTGGAATCAGGCCCTGAAAGCGCGTTCCGAGGACGAGTTCGTAGCCAGCGTGAGCGCCGACCTGCCCTCGGAACCAGAGGATCTGGCCCGCATCCGCCGGGTCAATCTGGGCCTGGCTGAGCCTCCCGTTGGCAGCGCTGCCTAAGCCCCTCGCGGCGGGACCAGTGCGGCTTGGGCTGCGCGCCAACTGGCGGCAGTTTGCCCTGCTGGTAGTGGTGAATGGCTTTGTCGGCGCCATGGTCGGCATCGAGCGCAACGTGGTGCCGGTGCTCGGCCGTGAAGCCTTCGGACTCGTGTCCAGCGCGGCAGTGATGTCATTCATCATCAGCTTCGGCGTCGTGAAGGCGGCGGCCAACTTCTGGGTAGGTCGCCTGGCCGACCGATTCGGCCGCAAACGCCTGCTGGTGGCTGGCTGGCTGGCCGGCGTGCCGGCGCCGCTGCTGGTCCTGTTTGCCTCGAACTGGGGCTGGGTCATTGCCGCCAATGTCCTACTGGGCGTCAACCAGGCATTCTGCTGGTCGATGACGGTCAACATGAAGATCGACCTGGTTGGTCCGCGCAACCGCGGCCTGGCGCTCGGGATCAACGAGTCGGCCGGCTATGGCGCGGTTGGACTGGCCGCCCTGGCTTCGGGCTACATCGCCGCCGCCGCCGGGCTGCGACCCTGGCCGTTCTTGTTGGGCATCGGCTTCAGCCTGATCGGGCTGATTCTGTCCCTGGTGTGGGTGCGAGACACCGGCGCCCACCTCGCGGCCGAGCGCCAGAGCTTCGGCGCGGCCGAGAACGCGCGGATCTCGACCTGGCAAGCCCTGAGGCTGGGGACCTGGCGAGACCGGACGCTGGCTGGCTGCTCACAGGCGGGCCTGGTGAACAACCTCAACGATGGGCTGGTATGGGGGCTTATCCCCCTGTTTCTGTATAGCCGCGGCGTTTCGGTCGGCGAAATCGCCGTTGTCAGCGCTTCATATCCCATTACCTGGGGCGCGCTGCAGCTCCTGACCGGAGCGTTGAGCGACAGGCTGGGCCGCAAGCCGCTTATCGTCAGCGGCATGGCCGTTCAGGCGGTCGGCATTGCCGGATTTCTGGCATTCGATCGTCTTGGCGGCTGGCTGGCTTCGTCGCTGCTGCTCGGCATCGGCACCGCGCTGGTTTATCCGACACTGCTGGCCGCGGTCAGCGACGTTGCCGCGCCGGCTTCGAGGGCGTCGCTTATCGGCGTCTACCGCCTGTGGCGCGACCTGGGGTATGCAGTCGGCGCTCTGCTCTCCGGCCTCCTGGCCGATCACTTCGGCTTTGGCGCCGCTATCGCAGCCGTTGCCGCATTAACCCTCCTATCCGGCGCGGTCGCCGGAGTCCTGATGCGAGCGAGTGACCCGCGGGCAGCGCCTGGCGGCGCGACTGGTACCACGAAACTACATAAGGAGGAAAGGATTGGTTCAATACCCGCCCATCGAATCGCGGGATCCGTCTGAACAGGCGCCAACCGGCGCAACGTCATACTGAGCAAAGGAGATTCAAGAAGTGGCAACGATTCTGTACACGAGCACTCACGGCTCGGATGATCCCACCCGGGCGACGATTCCCTGGGTCATGGCATTGGGGGCCATCGAGGCTGGGCACAAGCCGCAAATCGCACTCCTGGGCGAAGCCACCTATCTACTCAAAGACGTAGTCACCGACAACGTCCACGGCGTTGGCTGGGCGCCGCTGAAGGAACTGCTAACGAAGGCGGCGGAGCAAGGCGTACCGATCCACGTCTGAGGAGGCTGCGGCCGGGCCCGTGGGGTCTCCGAGAGCGATTTCGCTGGCAAGAATGCACAGTTCATGACGCCCAAGGTGTTTGCGGAGCTCACTGTGGCCGCCGACCGCGTCGTAGGGCTGTGAGATGGCCATAAGACTTGACGTCGAGGAGCTTCGGCGCGCCGTCCAGGAGGAATATGCCGAGGTCGCGGCTAATCCCGAAAAGGGCTTCCACTTCCATACCGGACGGCATCTAGCCCAGTTGCTGGACTACAAGGACGAGTGGCTGGAGGGTATCCCTGAGGAAAACCTGGCCTCCTTCGCCGGCGTGGGCAAGCCATTCACGTTTGGCGCATTGCAACAGGGTGAGCGCGTCGTCGATCTCGG
>DAIUFO010000203.1:0-6952 GCA_036844545.1 Chloroflexota bacterium | reverse complement strand
GCGATGGAGTTCCTCGATCCCGATCGCGAGATGCTGGTCATGTCGCCCTTCCAGCGGGGCACGCTGTTCATCAACCCCAAGCTGGCGAAGTCGGAAGACTTCAAGACGTACAAGGACCTCCTCGATCCCAAGTGGAGGGGTAAGGTCGTGCTCGACGATCCCCGCAAGTCAGGGCCGGGCCAAGCGACGTTCACGTTCTTCTACCTGCAGCCTGATCTCGGCCCCACCTTTATCAAGGCGCTAGGCCAGCAGCAGCTGACCGTCGTCAAGGACTTTCAGCAAGAGGTTGACATGGTCGGCCAGGGTCGCCTCCCGGTCCTCCTTGGTGGAGCCGACTTCGTCGTCGCCGCCAGGGCGCGGCAGGGCGTCCCGATTGAGGTCGTCGATCCGCGCGGCATCAAGGAGGGCTCGGACGTGAGTCCGGCGAATGGCGCCGTGGCCCTGGTCAACAAGCAGCCCCATCCCAACGCCGCCAAGGTGTACCTCAACTGGCTGCTGTCGAAAGACGAGCAAACGGCCTTTGCCAAGGTGAATGGCTACATCAGCGCCCGAGTTGATGTGCCGACCGATCACGCGCCAGCCTGGCGCGTGCCACAGCCAGGTGCCATCAAAACGTACGATTCTCAGGCGATTGCCGTAAGGGGCAAGGTGCTGGCAGCGGCTGAGGACGCGCTTGGCAAATGACCCCGAGAGGCAGTCTATTGGCTAAGCCGGCCGCCGTCGACGACGAGCTCAAGAAGGCTCGGATGGGCCCTGAGGCCGTCCGGATCGTGATGGACACCTTCAAGCGGGAGGGCATCGACCTCATCATCACCCTGCCCGAGGAGCCGACGTTCTCACTGACCGATGCGATCCGCAAGGACCGTTACTTCACCGCCGTCACCGTCACGGATGAGAATACGGGGATTGCCGCGTGCGCGGGTGCGGCCCTGGGGGGCCGGTCGTGCGTGTTCGTGACTGGCATCGCCGGGCTGCTGGTCAGCACCTGGGCGCTTTCACAGATGGGCATGGTCTTCGGCGCCCCCTTCCTGATCATGGCCTCCTACCGTGGCGATTTTGGCGACCGGACCGGCATTCCCGGCTCACAGCTGGCGATGTTCAAGCGCGTGGCCGAACCGCTGTTGCGTACGCTGAACGTTCCCTACCAAATCGTCGACCAGGAGAGCAGGCTCGCAAAAGCCATCGTCGACAGCCACTTCGCCTGCCATAGCTACGCCAGCCCCGTGGCCCTCATGCTTACCGGCGAGGTGCTGTGGTGATGCGGCGTTACGACTGCCTGCAGCAGCTGGTGGGCTGGGTGGACCGGCATATGTTCGGCGTCACGAGCCTGTCGAGCAACACGGCGATCTGGTCGGAGCTGCGCACCAATGGGCCGAACTTTTCGGGTATGAACATGGGCCTGTGCGTACCCTTCGCGCTGGGCCTGAGCCTGGCCTTTCCGCGCCGGACTGTCATCGCGCTGGATTCCGACGGCAGCTTGATGAACAACACCAGCTCGCTCCTGAGCGTGGGCGACGTGCGCCCATCGAACCTGGTGATTGTCGTCATGGACAACCAGTCTTACGCCCGGATGGGCCCCACCGCTTCGTCCCGAAACGCCGACCTGGAGGCGATTGCCCGCGGCGCCGGTATCGAACATACGGCCACCATCCGCACCGAAGCCGAGTTCGAGCAGCACGTCAAGCCGGCCCTGCGCCAGCCGGGCCCGAGCTTCTTCCGGGTGATCGTTGAGGCCGAAACCGAGCGGCTCATCGGCAACCGGCGTCGCGTCTACGGCCAGGCCATGAAGACGCGCTTCATGGAGTTGGTGTCGGAACACCCTGACTACCAGAAGTGGAACGAGACGGCCGCGCACTCCGCCGCCCGCCAAGCGGTTTCGGACTCCTAAAGATGAGTTAGCTTCCAGCGATTCCCAGCTTGCCGCCAAAGCGGCGCGTCAGCGCCGCGGCGGCGACCACCATGACGACGGTCAGAATGGCCACTACCGTGGCCTTCTCGAACTGCCCGCTGTACGCGAAGTCCAGGGACAGCAGGGCCAGTGTTTGCGATTGGCTCGATCCCAACAGCACCACCGTGCTGATGTCTCGCGCCGCGGAGATGAAGCCGATCAGGGCAACCGTTACCAGTGTCGGCGCCAGGAGCGGCAGAATCACCCGCCGGTAGGTTTGCAGCCAGCCTCCACCAACGATGCGTGATGCCTCCTCCAGCTCGTCGCCCAGTTGCAGCAGGACACTTTTAGAGAGCTGCACGCCGAACGGCATGCTCTTGATGATCAGCGCCAGGATCAGCACGGTCACTGTGCCGTACAGGGGCAGCAAGAAGGGCGTCTGGAACACCGTCCACAGCAACGCCAGGCTCATCAGAATCCCAGGAATCGCCCACGGCAGCCAGGACAATAAGTCGAGCGTCGCCCGGCCTCCCGATCTGGTCTTTACGATGACGTACGCGATGAGGCTGTAAAACGCCGTGCCGATGACGGCCACGCCCAGGCCTACGACGATCGTGTTGCGGAAGGCGCGCACGAGCTGCGGGTCAATCAGCACTCGCTGCCAGTGCTCCATGGTCCAGGGATTGGGAATGTCGAAGTAGCCGAAGGCCCGCATGAAGGTGCCCATCAGCAGCACCGCCATAGGCACCAAGGTCACGACCAACGCTATGGCTGTCACAGCCGTCGCCGCCGGCCAGCGCCACTTGCCCAGCGTCGTAGCCCGAGTGCTGAAGCCACGGCCGCCTACCGTGCGGTAGACCCGCCGCCCCAGGTACCAGCGCTGGGCCGCCACCAACAGCAGCAGCAGCACCAGCAGCATCGTGCCCATGGCCAACGCGGGAGCGTATTGCGGCGGCTCAAAGGTCACCAGATCGCGGATCTTGGTCGAATACACAAAGAGCCGGATCGGGACCCCTAACAGCAGCTCGACCTCGAACGCGTCCAGAGAACGGATCAAGCCCAGGATGGCGGACACGATGATGGCTGGCGCCATGAGCGGGATCACCACCCGCCGCAACGTGCCCAGCGCCGACACGCCGCAGCTGCGCGACGATTCCTCGAGCGCCGCGTCCATGTTCCGAAAGGCTGGCGCCAGCAGCAACACCTTGACCCCGAGATTGGTCGTCAGATGGACCCACACAATGCCCCAGAAGGAGTAGATGTTGAAGATAGGGCCGTGAACGAAGGGCAGCAACTGGAGCCACTGGTTCACTAGGCCGAATTTTTGGTCCAGCAGCAGGATCCAGCCGATCGCTACCGGCAGCGGCGGGAGAAAGAAGGCCACCCAGAAGATGAACTCCAGGTGTCCCTTCAGAGGTAGGTCGGTGCGAGCGATGAGCCAGGCCAACAGCACGCCGATGACCAGCGCGATGCCCTCGCGCGTCAGGCTCAGCGAGGCCGTGTTCTTGAGGGCCGTGATCATGGACGAATCGGTCAGCGCCTGCTTCCAGCCCTGCAGACCGTAGACCGCCGCCTGGCCTGGCCGCGCCAGCTGAAAGCTGTTCAACAGCATCAGCGCTAGCGGCATGAGTACCAGGAAGGCCACGACAGCCATCAGCGCATACACCCACAGCCGAGGCCACCTGAAGCCGCCGCGGGCATGGGGTTTGGGAAGAGCCGCTGCCAGGGCCACGGCTAGCCGGTGGCGGCGATAGCTGGGCCGGATACGGCTCTAGCGGGGGACACGGGCGCCACCTCAGCTTGAGCGCTGGCCAGCCTGCGCTCGGACCACACCCGCAGCCGCCGCGGCGGCAGGTAAAGCTCAATGGTCGAGCCCAGGTCGGGCAGGGTTGAGCGAGACACCACGTGCGTGTAGTTGATGGCGCCGAAGCGGAGCAGCAACTCGCATTCCGCGCCGAGGTACAGCACCTTTTCGACGTCGCAGCGCAACACATTGGCGCCCCCACCGTCGTGCACCTGGAGGTCTTCCGGCCTAATGGCCACGTGCACTTCCGTGCCAGGCGCCACCGGCTCGTCGCTGGCTGCCGCCAGCAGCCGGGCGCCGGGCGTGCCGGCCAGCTCCACGATTGGGCCATCGTCAGTCTGCTCGGCCACGGTCCCACGAAAGCGCAGCACCCGCCCGACGAAGTCTTCGACAAACGGCGTCGCCGGCTGCTCGTAAATTTCCTGAGGCGTGCCCAGCTGCTCGATCCGGCCGCCGTTCATCACCGCCAGCTTGGTAGACAGCGACATGGCTTCGACCTGGTCGTGGGTCACGAACAGCACGCTCACCGACACGGCTTCCTGGAGGCGTTTGAGCTCGACCCGCATTTGGTTGCGCAGCTTGGCGTCGAGGTTGCTCAGAGGCTCATCGAGCAGCAGGATATTGGGCGAATACACCAGCGCCCGGGCCAGCGCCACCCGCTGCTGCTGACCGCCGCTGAGCAGCGTTGCCGGCCGCTCCCCGTAACCCTGCAAGCCAACGAGCTCCAACGTTTGCTCCACCCGCTGCTTGATCTCTGCCTTTTTCACGTGGCGAATAACCAGCGGGTAGGCCACGTTCTGGAAGACCGTCATATGTGGCCAGATGGCGTAGGACTGAAAGACCATGCCCAGGCCGCGCTTCTCGGGTGGCACGTTGATACCTCGCGCCGGCGCGACCACCGTTCGGCCCTCGATATCAACCTCGCCCTCGTCGGGTCGCTCGAAACCGGCCACAACGCGCAGCGTCGTGGTCTTGCCGCAGCCGCTGGGGCCGAGCAGCGTGAGGACGGCTCCCTGCTCCACCTCGAACGACACGCCAGCCACGGCCGTAACGCGGTTAAAGCGCTTGACGATGTTTCTGGCTTCGAGGAACGGGCCGCTCATTACGGATGGCTCAGAGTGGAATACCGTACCGATCCCATTCGCGGTTCACTTTGTCCATGGCCTCGTCCGCCGGCAGGCAGACCGTGGGATAGCTTTTGGCGTTGTAGCGCGTGGCGTCGATGATCATCTTGTCGGTCCGGGCCGGTCCCTTCTGATCTTCCTCCCGCATGGACGGATCGAGGAAGATGCCGGTGACCTCCTTGATAATCTCCACATCCCGGTTTGCCTGCACACGGGTGGCGATGGCCCATTCGACGGCCAGCGGATCAAACGGATCCACGTCATGATCCACGACCGTCACCTGCTTGAAATGCCGCCCGGCGGGACAGCCCAGCACGGCCATCCCGACCATCTTGCCGTAGCCCTCGTACAGCTTCTCCACCGCTACCACCACGTGGAGCACGCCACAACCACCCTCGGTAATGTGCACCGCCCGAATCCCAGGCAAGTGGATCGTGCGGACGATCTCCGCCTCCTTGCCGACCGCGGTCAGCACGTCCGTCTCGTGAGGCGGGGCGCCCTGATAGGCCAGGTGCAGAATGGGGTTCTCGCGATGGGTGATGGCTGTAATGTGAATCGTCGAACGCGGCAGCCTCGGCCCCCCGTAATGGCCAGTGAACTCGCCGAACGGACCCTCCTCGCGCAGCTCCGCTGGCCGCACCTCGCCCTCGAGCACGAACTCGGCGTCGGCCGGCACCTCCAGGGGCACCGTCTTGCAGGCCACCAGCTCGAAGGGTTCGCCCCGCAGCGCCCCGGCCATGGCCAGCTCGTCGACATCGATCGGCAAAGGCGAAGAGGCGGCCATGGCCAGCCGTGGGTCCACGCCAAGGGCGATCGCCACCGGGAATGGCGCGTCGGGGTCGTAGCGGTGCTGCAGCCGGATGTGGGTGTAGGGGCCAGCCAGCAAACCAAGGGTGTTTCGGTCGTGTACCTGGTTGCGGTAGACGCCGACATTCCGAATACCGGTCTTGGTGTCCTTGGTGATGTGGCACGACAGGGTGATGTACGGGCCCCCGTCGAGCTTATTCCAGATTGGCGCCGGCAGCATGCCGAGATCGACGTCATCGCCGATGTGGACATGCTCCTGACACGACCCGTGACTCACGAGGACCGGCGGCAGCGGGTGCTCGGCGCGGCTGTTCCATTCGTGCTGCGTATCTTGGGGGGCGCAGCCCAACGCCAGACCGAAACGTCGCCTTGTGGCCAGCAGGTTGGCCAGGATGGGGATCCGCATCCCACCGGGGCGCTCGAACAGCAGCGCCGGCCCACGGCCGCGCAGGCTCTTGACGCACACGGCGCCCAGCTCTTGGTCGAGTGCCACTGGTTCGTGCACGCTGGCCAGCTCGCGCTCGCTCTTCAGCAGCTCGATGAACTCCCGCAGCCCAATGAACATCACAGCCATGTCACCATCTATGCCTCTCGGACGGGACGCAGCATACCACCCCACTTCCGCCTGGAAGCTTGATTTCTGCTCAACCAAACATGGCTACTTCCGTGACTATCTCAATAACGAAGGCCGGTACTATGGCACCGACTGATCCTGGGGATTTCACTCGTTGGAGGGCTGAGACCACATGAAGACTTCGCTGAGTGCTGTGTGTGCAGTGTTGGGGGCCGCGCTCCTGGCGGCTTGCGGAGGGACAACGGTGGCCCCGTCATCGGGCAGCGGTTCGGTGGGCATCGGCCGGGCCATGGGAAAAGTGTAGGTGCCCCGCGTGGCGCGCGATACTCCAGAGGGGTCGATGACCATGATCGTCCAGACCGATCACGACGTTCTGACAGGCGGCCCGGGCGTGCCGATGGGAGCCCTATCGGCCCTCGCGTCGGCCGTGACCTCGGCCGCCCAGGCGACCTCGCTCGGCGCCGCGCTCGAGGAGCTCGTGGAGGCGGCCAGGGTGGTCTCGGGTGCCGAGGTGGCGGTCGTCCGCGTCCGGGCGGCCGGCACGGATCGGTTCGAAGCGGTCGCCGTCTCGGGCCCGGCAGCGCTTGCGGCGGAGCTCGAGGGGACGTTCGTGCCTGAGAACGAGGTGCCGAAAGCGCCGCTCGACGCACTCGACGGCGCGCCGGACGCCGTGCGCCGCGCGGCCGCACGGGCGGGCGCGCGTTCCGTGCTGCTCGTCCCGGTGGAGGCCGACGGGACGGCGGCGACCCTCGAGC
>DAIUFO010000202.1:0-6973 GCA_036844545.1 Chloroflexota bacterium | reverse complement strand
GCGCTCGCCGTCCGCGCTCGCCGTCCGCGCTCGCCGTCCGCGCTCGCCGTCCGCGTAGGACCCCTACTTCGGCTGCAGCCAGAGGCGGTCGAGGTCCGGCTGCTGCTGGATGAGGCCGTCCATCCGCAGCTGCTCCGCAATATGCTCCAGGATTGGCCGGCCCTCCTCCATGCCGAACGGGAAGGGGTCCTGCCCGATCAGCTTGGCCTGGTCGTCGAAGGCCAGCTCGGGGAACAGCAGGTAGCCCTCCGCGCCGTCCCTTGCTCGCCGGTAGGCTTCCTGCTTGGAGGCCACGCAGGCGTCGTACAGCCGCCTGGCGAAGCCGGCATCCCGATCGAGGATGCTGCGCTTGACCACCAGCGTGTGGTTCGCCGGCGTCACGCCTCGCGCCTTGTACAGCGCGCCTACGAAGTCCATCACGACCCGAGGCGTGGAGAAGATGCGCACGCTGGGCGTTTCGTGGATGACCACGCTCATCGAGTCGGCCAGGCCGACCTGGACCTCGCCCTTCTGCAGCAGCTCGTTCAGCTCGCCGTCGCGCTCCAGGTTGACCAGCTTCAGGCCCGGAGCGAGGTTCTGGTCGATGCCCAGCAGGCGGCCGTGGCGCTTGTTGGCCGGCCGGCCGTTGTACCAGGTCAGGTCCGTGGCCTGCACGCCGTACAGCGTGCGCAGCATGATCCGCAGCCAGACCGCGGCGGTCATGCCGTAGTCGGGCACGCCCAGGCTCTTGCCGCCGAGGTCGGCGAAGGTCCGCACGCCGGCGCTCTCGTGGGCGTGGAAGTTGATCAGCAGGCCCAACGGCTTGCTCATGAACACCGGCAGCGCCTGCCAGCCCAGGTGCGACCATTCCGACTGCCGCTCCGAGACCACGAAGTAGTCGGCGATGGAGAACTCGAACACGTCGTAGCAGTTCTCGACCAGCTGCCGGTGGAACAGCGCGCCGGGATGATCGAACTCCCATTCGATCTCGGCGCCCTCGATCTTGACGGCGCCGTCGACCAGCGGCTGCAGCCGCGGATTGTGCGAGTGGCCGCCTCGTAGTTTCAATGCCATCTCAATACGCCTCGAACGTACTCCACATGTCCCATTGAACCTCTAGTTTGCGTCGGATAACGGCCCGCGCCTGCTCCTGCAGCTCGGGCGTGACAATGTACGTGGCGATGATGTCCTCGACGATGCTGCCATGGTCCTCGTCGGCCTCGCCATGGACGCTGAAGAAGGCCGAGTCGGCGGCGGACAGACCGTAGTGCTTCTGCAAGCCCTCGTTCATCATCATCACCGCGGGCGGCGCCTGGCCTTCGCCGGCCAGCTGGGCCGACATGGCCACAAACCAGGGCAGCGTCCAGGCGATCAGCTCCGCCCAGTAGATGTGGGCGGCGGTCCCAGCCAGCATCCGGCTGCTCCACACCTCGTCGTCGGTCAACCCGATGCTTCGGGCAAATTGCAGGAACAGCTGGTAGTGGCCGGCCTGGCCGTACTGCCCGCCTTCGGCCTCTTCGGTCATGACGCCGCCCAGTTTGCGCTGGAACTCGGGATCGGTGCAGCGCAGGTAGCGCACCGTCGCCAGCCGCGGAACGGCCCGCCGGTAGTGCGAGTCCTGCGTAGCCCAGCCGCGCAGTTGCGGCTGCGGCAGCGTACCGAGGTACACCCCCTGCACCAGCGGATGCTCCTTGATCAGCAGCCCGGAGTCCCTGATTTCGTCTTTCATCTCGCGCACGAAACTGCGCGGCGCGGCAACGGCCATGGCGGAAAACCTCCTTACAAGCGGCTCGTCGGCCCCGATTGTAGTCTTAACCGATGGCCGGCCCTCAGCCGAGCGGGCATGCGGTCCTCGTCGCCCTGCTCGTGGCCCTTACCTTCACCTCGGGCGCCATCGACGCCACCAGCTATCTCGGCCTGGGCTAAGACTGCCCGCTTAGTTGTGTCTCGCTGTCAGGACGCATAGGGCAGCCCACCGGGTCCGTCAGTCAGATCGATTTGGCGTTGGCAGCGCAAGCGCTCGCTTCGCCAACTCCCGGCCGCGCATTATCTCACGCCCACCCTCGTAGCCACCCATCGCGACCACGGCAAGCGGATCGGTGGACTCTCCACCTGAGGCCCTGATCTCTGCCGCGACAGCTCGTAGGGCTTCGTTCATGCTGTCATAGCAACCCTGGCCGTTGCCGCTCTCGACGTCGATGACCCAGTACTCCATCTTGGTTAGGCATCACCATCGCATCGTCTGCGTCGCTTGTCATGAAGGAAACCTCATGACGGTAACCCCATGACGTGGGCTTCACGGTGCGCCAGATTGACTGGGAGGGACGGATACAGCATTTTGGAGAAGACCTGCACCGTCTGCGGGGCCACATTCAGCAGCACATCACGCCAACGCTACGACCGCCGCTCATGCAAGCAGAAGGCCGCCCGTCTACGCGCGGCTGAGTTCCGCCGCTCTACACGCCCCCAGCGGTACGCACACTACTTGAAGCTGGGCGGCTCGTCCCGCCCCGTGTCCGTAAGTCAGGAGGCCTCCTCGGGGTCGGAGAACTTGGGGATGAAGCGGTAGCCTCGTCCCGGGATTGTGGCGATGAACCGGGGCTTGCGCCAATCATCCTGGAGCTTCGCGCGCAGGTTACGAATGTGGCGGTCAACCACGTTGCTCTCTGCAACGTAATCGACGCCCCACAGTGCATCCATGATCTCGTTACGGGTCAGCAGCTTGCCGGCATTTGCCGCCAGGAGGTAGAGCAAACTCTGCTCCACACTGGTGAGATGGAGCTTGGAAGACCCGGCGTGTACCTGGCGGTCGAGAATGTTGATCTCCAACTCCCCCACCTTGATGACCGGTGTGAGCTGGACAGTCTCGCCATAGGTCCGGCGGGTGAGGGCCAGGACGCGGGCCAGCAGCTCCTCCGGCGAAAATGGCACCGTCATAATGTCGTCTACACCCTGGTCAAAGGCAGCCAGCTTGGTCTTAAGGTCGCCTCTGCGGGTCAAGGCGAGCACCGGCAGCCGAGCAGCAGCGTCTAGGCCAGAGGCGCCAACCTGCTTCATGAAGTGGTCGCCCGCGACGTCCATGTCAATCACTGCCAGGTGCGGATGCCACTCTTCGACGAGCGCCAGAGCCTGGGCGGCGGTTGTGGCATCGCGCGTGACGTAGACACCGTGATTGAGGGTCAGGTCGATCACCTCGGCGATGACCTTCTGGTCCATCAACACCAGCACCCGCGCCGGGCCGCCTCGTTGAAAGCTGGGACTCCGGTTCATTTGCCCCGCCATAGTCATGTCAGACCCTAAGTGGACCATTCTCCGGGACTCTCATTGGAAGCATACCCTGCCTCCTTGCCGGATGACGAAATCTTCATGACAGTAGAACTCCCCAGTGATGAGGCGTTCGAATTCGGCTTTTCGGTGTCCAATGCGCGCGAATGGGAGATCGCCGCCGCTCGCGAGGTCGGCGTGGACGCTGTCGAGTTCCTCGGCTTCCCCGATTCGCAGGTCTGCGGCGGGAGAGGGTTGTTCCGCTACCGCTTGGCAGGTTTACCTGGCTAGAATTACGTCAACGTGGCAATCAAGGAAGCAATCGTCAAGATCGTCGAGGGCGGCACCCTCAGCGAGGCCGAGGCTTCGGCGGCCATGGTCGACATCGTCGAAGGCGTCGCCACTCCGGCCCAGATCGGCGCCTTCGCCACAGCCTTGCGCATGAAGGGCGAGACCGTGGACGAGATCACCGGCCTTGCTCGCGTCATGCGCGATTACTCCACGCGCGTCCACCTCGAGGGCGATGTCACCGACCTGGTCGGCACCGGCGGCGACGGCAGCAACAGCTTCAACATCTCGACCATCTCCTCGATGGTCGTCGCCGCGGCGGGCGGGCGCGTGGCCAAGCACGGCAATCGCGCCATCACCAGCGGCTGCGGCAGCGCCGACATCCTCAAGGCGCTTGATATTGCCATCGATCTCAGCGCCGACAACGTTGCCGCCTGCGTGAACGAGGCCGGCTTCGGCTTCATGTTTGCGCCGGCGTTTCACCCCTCGCTCAAGAACGCGGCCGCGACGCGGACCGAGATCGGTATCCGCACCGTCTTCAACATCCTCGGCCCGCTCACCAATCCCGCCCGGGCGAATCACCTGCTGGTCGGCGCCGCCGTCGGCCCGCTGGCCCCCAAGCTGGCCATGGCCCTCAGCCACCTGGACGTGACCCACGCGCTGGTCGTCCACGGCGCCGGCGGGCTCGACGAGATGTCCCTCAGCGGCCCGACGCATGTGTTCGAGGTGGAGTCCGGCGACGTGACCAGCTACGACGTCGACCCTGAGAAGTTCGGCTTGGCCGCCGCCGACCTGGCCGGCATCCGAGGTGGCACCGTCGAGTCCAATCTCCACCTCGCCCATGCCGCGCTCTCCGGCCAACCCGGACCGGCTCGCGACGTCGTCCTACTCAACGCCGGCGCCGGCCTCTACGCCGCCGGCCTGGTCGACACCATCAAGGAAGGCATCGACCTCGCCGCCGACCTCATCGCCACCGGCCGCGCCCGCGACAAGCTGGCTCACGTCCGCGAAGTCTCCCAGCGCCTCAGCAAATCCCAAAGTTCCCAAAGTTCCTCTCCCACCGGTCCTACGCGGACGGCGAGCGGAGAGGCTAGGTGAGGGCCCCCCTGTGATCCTCGACGACATCATCGCCAACAAACGCGAAGAGCTTGTAGCTGCCAAGCGCCAACGCCCACTAGCCGACCTGAAAGGGGCAAGCCGCGACGCAGGAGCCACGAGGGGCTTCGGCGCAGCCCTCCGCCAGCCCGGCCTGTCCGTGATCGCCGAAGTCAAGCGCAAATCCCCCGCCAAGGGAATCCTCAACCAGACCGTCGATCCTGCTGAGCAGGCCGCCCTCTATGCCCAGGCCGGTCCCCGAGCCGTCTCCGTCCTCACCGACCAGCGCTTCTTCGGCGGCACGAACCAAGACGTAGAGGCCGTGCGAAGGCGCATCGAGCTCCCAATCCTCCGCAAGGACTTCACCATCGACGAGTACCACGTCTACGAAGCCCGCGCCATCGGCGCCGACGCCATCCTGCTCATCGTGCGCGCCCTCGAACAGGCCCAGCTCACCGACTTCCAAGCCCTGGCCCACGAGCTCGGCCTGGATGTCCTGGTCGAGGTCCACAACGAAGCCGAGCTCGACCGCGCCGTCCAAGCCAGTGCCCGTATCGTAGGCATCAACAACCGCGACCTCGCCACCATGACAGTCGACGTTGCCACCACCACACGCCTGCGTCCGCTGGCGCCCAAAGGCGTGACCCTGGTCAGCGAAAGCGGCATCCGCTCACCCGAGGATGTCCGGACCGTCGCCGCCGCCGGCGTCGATGCCATCCTCGTCGGCGAGGCGCTCATGTCCGCCGGCGACCCCAGCGCGACGCTCCGCGCCTTCATCCAAGCCGCCGTCGAGGTCGCGGCCTGACCCGCGTCAAGATCTGCGGCATCAAGTCCGTGGAGGATGGCCGCGCCGCGCTGTCCGCGGGCGCCAACATGCTGGGCTTCATCTTCTACCGCCCCGTCACCCGCTACGTGGAGCCCGAAGGCGTGGCCGCCATCGTCAATCAGCTCCGCTCGGAGCACAAAGCCTGGCAAGCCGTCGGCGTGTTCGTGGACGAGCCGACGGAGCAGGTGAACGCCATCGCCGCCGCCTGCGACCTCGACCTGGTGCAGCTGGCAGGTGACGAAACCCCCGACTACTGCCGCGAGCTCCAGCATCCCGCCATCAAGGTCCTGCGCGTGCGTGACGGCCGCTGGAGCGCCGAGCGGCTGGCGCAGGCCAAAGCCGGCTACCGTGTGGAGCGCTTCATGATCGACTCCCACGTGTCCGGCTTCTACGGCGGCACCGGCGTCGCCCCCGATTGGGAGGACCTGTCCGGCCTCCTCGCCGGCCACATCCTTGCCGGCGGCCTCCGCCCCGACAACGTCGCGGTCGCCTTGGCCATCGCCCACCCCTGGGGCGTAGACGTAAGCAGCGGCGTCGAGATCGACGGCAAGAAGAATGCCGCGCTCATCCGCCATTTCCTCGGCGCAGTGCGGAGCTGTTCCCTCGCCCGCCGCGGCGGGAGAGGGCTAGGGTGAGGGAAACCCATCCGCGGCCCAAACCTCGCGGCCGCTTCGGCGAATTCGGCGGCCAGTTCGTGCCCGAGGTCCTCATGCCCGCCGTCCTCGAGCTGGAACAGGCCTTCGACCAAGCCTGGGCCGACAAAGCCTTCCGCGCCGAGCTCGACCATCTAGCCAAGACCTACGTCGGCCGGCCGACGCCGCTGTATCTCGCCCGCCGGCTCAGCGAGGCGACAGGCCTCAAGGTCTACCTCAAGCGCGAGGACCTGGCCCACACCGGCGCTCACAAGATCAACAACGCCCTTGGCCAGGCCCTGCTGGCGCTGCGTCTCGGCAAGCGGCGCATCATCGCCGAGACCGGCGCCGGCCAGCACGGCGTGGCTACGGCCACCGTCTGCGCCATGCTGGGCCTCGAGGGCATCGTCTACATGGGCGAGATCGACATCGAGCGCCAAGCGCCCAACGTCTACCGCATGAAGCTCCTCGGCACGGAGGTCCGGCCGGTGAGCTCCGGCAGCCGCACCCTCAAGGACGCCGTCAACGAGGCCATCCGCGACTGGGTATCCAACGTCCGGACCACCCACTACCTGCTCGGCTCCGCCGTTGGCCCGCACCCCTATCCGCTGATGGTCCGCCAGTTCCAGTCCGTCATCGGCATCGAGTCGCGCCAGCAGATCCTGGAAGCCGAGGGCCGCCTGCCGGACTACGTCCTGGCCTGCGTCGGCGGCGGCAGCAACGCCATCGGCATGTTTCACGGCTTCGTGCCGGACAAGGCCGTCGGACTGATCGGCGTCGAGGCAGCCGGCCGTGGGCTGCGCCTGGGCGACCATGCCGCCACCCTCGTGGCCGGCAAGCCGGGCGTGCTGCACGGCGCCCGCAGCTATGTCCTCCAGAACGAGCACGG
>DAIUFO010000201.1:0-6982 GCA_036844545.1 Chloroflexota bacterium | reverse complement strand
GGGATTCATCTCATTTTGGGAGGGTGCCGGTGCCCGAAGCCATTCTTCAACGCAACCTTGCGCTGGAGCTCGTCAGAGTCACGGAAGCCGCGGCCATCGCTGCCGCGCGCCAGATGGGCCGCGGCGACAAGGAGGCCGTGGACCAGGCCGCCGTCGACGCTATGCGCTTTGCGCTGAGCTCGATCGACATGGACGGCACGGTCATCATCGGTGAGGGCGAGAAGGACGAAGCCCCGATGCTGTACATGGGCGAGAAGATTGGCAACGGCCTGCCGCCCAAGACGGACGTGGCCGTCGATCCCGTGGACGGCACACGCATGACGTCGCTGGGCTTGCAAAACGCCATCGCGGTGGTGGCGGTGGCCGAGGCCGGCAGCATGTACTTCCCACCCAAAATCGTCTACATGGAAAAGATCGCCGTCGGCCGCGAAGCTGCCGGCGTGATCGACATCGAGGCCCCGCCGGCCGAGAACCTGCGGCGCATCGCGCGGGCGCAGAACTGCGAGATCAAGGACCTGACGGTAGTGGTGCTGGACCGCGAACGCCACAAGCAGCTGATCGGCCAGATCCGCGAGGCCGGCGCGCGCATCAAGCTGATCCCGGATGGCGACGTCGCCGGCGCCATTACCTGCTTCATGCACGACCGCACCGGGCTGGACGTCATGATGGGCATCGGCGGCGCGCCCGAGGCGGTGCTGGCCGCGGCCGCCGCAAAATGCCTGGGCGGACAGATCGAGTGCAAGCTGTGGCCCCGCTCCGAGGACGAGAAGAAGGAGGCGCTGGCCGCCGGCTTGCCCGAGGCCGACCTCAAGCGTGTGTTCACCAGCGACGACCTGATCCGATCCAAGGACGTGTTCTTCGCTGCTACCGGCGTCACCGATGGCGAGATGCTCAAGGGCGTGCACTTCTTCGGCAATGGCGCGACCACGAACTCGATCGTGATGCGCTCCCGCACCGGCACCATCCGCCGTATCGACGTGGAGCACCATTGGGAAGAGGGCGGCGAGCCGTACCATCGCGGCAAGTAGCGCTCGCGATATACTTCCAGCAGCCTGGCGTCTTTGAGCGCCGGCTGCCCCATTTTGTCCGGGAGTAACCTGTGACCCTTTCCGATCTGGAGAAGAAGCCCCTTTCGGAGCTTCAGGATGTAGGTCGCGACCTCGACCTGGCCGGCTACAGCCGCATGAAGAAACAGGAGCTGGTGTGCAAGCTCCTGCAGAACTACAGCGAAGCCCAAGGCAACGTCTTCAGCGCCGGCGTGCTGGAGATCGTCGAGGACGGCTTTGGCTTCCTGCGGCAGGAGCGCTTGCTGCCGGGGCAGGACGACATCTACGTGTCGCAATCACAGATCCGACGCTTCGGCCTGCGCACCGGCGACCTGGTATCGGGCCAAATCCGCCCTCCCAAGGACAACGAGAAGTACTACGGCTTGCTGCGCGTCGAGTCGGTCAATGGCCAGGAGCCGGAGGTTGCCCGGCGCCGGCCGCACTTCGACACCCTGGTGCCGATCTTCCCGCGTGAGCGCTTCGAGCTGGAGACCGATCCCAAGAACATGTCCACCCGGCTGGTGGACCTGGTGGCGCCCATCGGCCGCGGCCAGCGCGCCACGATCGTGTCGCCGCCCAAAGCCGGCAAGACGATGCTGCAGCAGGCCATCGCCCGGGCCATCGTCCAAAACTACCCGGACGTCCACGTCATGGCCGTACTCATCGGCGAGCGGCCAGAGGAAGTCACCGACTGGCGGCGCTCTATCCAAGCCGAGATCATCGCTTCCACCTTCGACGAGCCCACCGAGAACCACACTCGTGTGGCCCAGATGGCCCTGGAGCGAGCGCGGCGGCTGGTGGAAGCGGGCCGGCACGTGGTGCTGCTGCTGGACAGCATCACCCGCCTCACCCGCGCTTACAACCTTGACGTGCCGTCCAGCGGACGCACGCTGTCCGGCGGCGTCGATCCCAGCGCGCTGCAGCCTCCCAAGCGCTTCTTCGGCTCGGCCCGCAACATCGAAGGCGGCGGTAGCTTGACGATCATCGCCACCTGCCTGATCGACACCAACTCCCGCATGGACGACGTGATCTACGAGGAGTTCAAGGGCACGGGCAACATGGAGCTGTTCCTGGACCGCAAGCTGTCGGAACGGCGCGTGTTCCCATCCATCGACATTCAGCGCTCCAGCACGCGGCGTGAGGAGCTGCTGTTCGACGAGACCATGCTGAAGCAGGTGTGGCTGATGCGGCGCATGATCTCGGCCATCGGCAGCGGCAGCGAGGGTACCGAGCTGATGCTGCAGCGGCTGTCGAAGACGCCGACCAACAAAGAGTTCCTGGCGACGCTCTCCAGAGACATCCTCTAGCGGATAGAACTGTTGTTCTAGGACACTTGTCCTAGAGATTAGGTTCTAACGTCACAACGGGCCTAGCATGCGCGCAGTATCTAAGCGCTCAGTGACGAGCGCCCGCGCGTTCCCTCCAGGGTTCGAGTGCAAATTGGCCCTGGGTAAGTGGGGAGCGCCTCGATGCAGTCTCACAGAGGTATCTGTGTGTGTCTGCCATCCTGGCTGCGAAGGAGTGCTATGCGCCGGTCGCCGTTAGACGACTTCGACGTAAGAGTGTCGGTCGAGAAACTGGAGACCCCATCGCTGTGGGGCAATCTGCAGTCCACAATGTCAGCCGCTGCCGGCCGCTGGTCGGCTGCCGACCTCAGCGGGTACTTGCGGCGGCGAGCCACGGTTCACGTGTCCGTGCTGGCACTAGCCACGGCCGTGGTGGCCGGCAGCGCCTTTGTCAGCCGGGCGTACGACGACAGCGCTGCCTTCGTGCCGGCCACCACGGCCGGGACCGACAGCCTGGAGATATCGGCCAGGACGGCCATCATCGCCCGATCGATCCCGTTTACGAGTCCCAGCGGCGACAGCTCTTACCTGGTGCAGCCCGGCGATACTCTGACCTCCATTTCGCGCCAGACCGGCGTAAACGAAGAGGCGCTGCTGGCCTTCAACGGCTACTCCAGCTCCGACGTGTTGAACGTCGGCCTCCGGCTGCGCATCCCGGACCTGTCGAAAGTGCCCGCCGATCAGCTGCGCATCAAGGACACAGCCCCGCACGACGCCACCCCGCTGGTCAGCGAATCGAGCGCCAGCGAGGCCTTGCTTCCGCAGAAGCCATCGCCTGAGCTGACCATCCACGAGGTCCAAAAAGGCGACACCGCCTCTAAGCTGGCGGCCGCCGCTGGCGTGACCGAAGCAACCGTTCTGGCCTCCAATAATCTCCAGGAGACGACGATCCTGTCCCTGGGCCAGACGCTGGTGATCCCGGCCATCAGCGGCCGCCTGGTGGCCACGAAGCCAGGCGACACCGTGACCGGGCTGGCCAACAAGTACGACAGCACGGAGGCGGGCGTCATCGCCGCCAACAAGCTGGACCTGCGTACGCGAGAGATCGCGCCCGACCAGCTGGTATTAGTGCCAGCGGATGCCGACGTCGCCGTGGCCTTGCTGAAGGCCGTCGCCACCGCCGGGGCCGATGCTCAATCCCAACCCGTTGCCTCCGGGCAAACTGAGACGGCGGCGTCCCTGAAGACCCCCGCCGCGCCTCGACCGGCCAGCTCACCCGGCTTGATTTGGCCGGCGCCGGGTGGCATCAGCACCTACTTCTCGTGGTGGCACAACGGCGTCGACATCGTCAACTCGACAGGGACGCCGGTACGGGCGGCGCAAGCGGGCCGGGTCGTGTATTCCGGTTGGGATAACTCCGGCTACGGCTACATGGTGCGGATCGACCACGGCAACGGCCTGCAGACGCTGTACGGCCATGCCTCGAGGCTGATTGCTCACGTGGGCGACTTCGTCGACCAGGGGCAGATCGTCATGCTGATGGGATCGACCGGCCGCTCGACGGGCTCACACGTACACTTCTCCGTATTCCAGGGCAGCAGCTACTCGGGTCTGAACCCCCTCAAGTACCTCCCCTAGCAGGCTCAGCCGCGGAGGTTGCCCTCCTGTTCCTGAAGCTGGGCTTCATCGGCTTCGGTGGACCCGCGGCGCACATTGCGCTGATGCGCGAGGAAACGGTCCGCCGGCGGCACTGGCTCGACGACCAGGAGTTCCTCGACCTGCTGGGCGCCGCCACCCTGATCCCCGGGCCGAGCTCGACGGAGCTGGGCATCTACTTGGGACTGCGCCGCGCCGGCTGGAGGGGGCTGATCGCCGCCGGTGTGTGCTTCATCGCTCCCGCCATGCTGATCGTGCTCGCGCTGGCCTGGCTGTACGTCCGGTACGGCCAGGCGCCGGCCGGGCAGGACGTGCTGTACGGCATCAAGCCGGTGGTCGTGGCCATCATCCTACAGGCGCTGTGGTCGCTGGGCAAGACCGCCGTGAAAGGACCGCTGCTGGCGGTCCTCGGCTTGGCGGCCGCCACGGCCTACCTGGCCGGCGCTAACCCGTTGGTGGTGCTGGCAGCCAGCGGCCTGCTGGTGATGGCCTTCGCCAACGGGCGGCGGCTCGTGATCGGGCGCACCGGGGCCAATCCGTTGGCTGCGCTGGCCGCTGACGGGCTGCTGCTGACGGCGCTTGCCAGCGGCCGCCGGATGACTGAGCGCGCGGGCTTGGCGCTGCCAACCGTCCCCTCGCTGTTCGCGGGCCTGGACGCGCCAGCGAAAGCGGGCCTGGGCTCGCTGTTCCTGGTGTTCCTCAAGCTCGGCGCGATCGTGTTCGGCAGCGGCTACGTGCTGCTGGTATTCCTCCGCGGAGACCTCGTGGCCGCTACGCACTGGCTGACGGATCAGCAGCTGTTGGACGCCGTGGCCGTGGGCCAGTTCACGCCGGGGCCGGTGTTCACCACGGCCACGTTCATCGGTTATGTCGTCGCGGGCGTGCCGGGTGCGCTGGTCGCAACGGCGGGCATATTCCTGCCAGCCTTCCTCTTGGTGCCCGCCGTCAACCTCGTGCTCACCCAGGTGAAGTCGTCACCCTGGCCACGGGCCGCACTCGACGGTGTGAACGTCGCGGCGTTGGGCTTGATGGCCGGCGTGACGGCGCAGCTCGGCCAGGCAGGGCTGGTCGATCCGCTGACTGTCGGCATCGCGCTACTAGCCACGGTCGCGGCGTTCTGGGGACGGATCAATCCCGCCTGGCTGGTGCTGGGTGGAGGAGCGATCGGGCTGGTTCGGCTGCTCCCGTAAAATTAGGGCACGTGCCCTATGTCTGCGCTGGGAGCGCGCGCGTAGTCTTAATCGGGTGGGCAGGACTTTGCCTGCCAGCTGACATCTGGAGTTTCGAGTGAAGGTCCTTCCCAAGCCTCCCAGCCGGTCAGAGATGCGCGAGGTGGTTGTCGAGAGCCAGCTATGGAAGGCCATCTTCCGCCACGGCTACCCGGACGACCCGCCCAACCGGGCGCTGGTCATCATGTCCAACGTCTTCCTGCACCTGCACCCGGTCAAGGTCAAGAAGCACGCGGCCAAGTTCACCTGGACCTACGGCTTGGGCGGCATCTCGTTCTACCTGTTCCTGCTGCTGACCGTCACCGGCGTGTACCTGATGTTCTTCTACACACCCTCGGCGGACCTGGCCTACCCGAGCATCAAAGCCATCAACGCCGAAGTGACGTTTGGGCTGCTGACGCGCAACATGCACCGCTGGGCAGCCCACCTGATGATCATCACGGTCTGCCTGCACATGATCCGCGTCTTCTACCAGGGCGGTTACAAGCCGCCGCGCGAGTTCAACTGGATGATCGGCGTAGCCCTGCTGCTGGCCACACTGCTGCTGAGCTTCACCGGCTATCTGCTGCCGTGGGACCAGCTGGCATTCTGGGCCATCACCGTCGGCACCAACATGGCCGGCTACGCCCCCCTGGTGGGCTACCAGGCGCACACGCTGCTGCTGGGCGGGACGAGCGTCGGCCCCAATGCGCTGCTGCGCTTCTACGTGCTGCACGTCATCTTCCTGCCGCTGCTGCTGGGCGTCGGCCTGGCCATCCACTTCTGGCGCGTCCGCAAGGACGGCGGCATCTCCGGCCCGATCCCGGACATCCAGTCCGACCTGGAGCTGGAGCGCCAAGAGTACTGGCGCAAAGAACCCTTGGATTCGACGATCTCCGGATGACGCTAGGCAAGAGGCAAGTGGCAACAGGCAAGAGGAGTTAACGCGATGGCCACACCTACTCCACCCAAACTTCCCGCCGATCAGTACGGCATCGAGAAGCGCTACCGTTTGCTGGCGCTGGTGCGCCAGGAGGGCGTCACGCGCGTCGACAAGGAACCGGAGGATACTGTCGACGCCTGGCCGCACCTGGTGTCGCTGGAGTTCATCGCGGCGGCGTTCATCACCCTGCTGATCATCTTCTTCAGCATTTTTTTCAATGCTCCCTTGCTCGGGCAGGCCGACCCCAACGTGGCGGAGAACCCGGCCAAGGCGCCGTGGTACTTCCTCGGCCTGCAGGAGCTGCTGCACTACTTTCCGCCGGTCGTGGCCGGCGTGCTCATCCCCACCTTCGTGCTGCTGGGTTTGGCGCTGGTGCCGCTGATCGACCGCAATCCCAGCACGCGCCCGCAGGACCGTAAGCTGGCCATCTGCCTGTTCTCGCTGTTCATCATGTCGGCCCTGGTGGTGACCATCTTCGGCGTGGCTTTCCGCGGCCCCGGCTACAGCTGGACCTGGCCCTGGGATGGGATTTTCTTCAGCTTATGAGCAGCATGCTGCAGCGGAGCTACGCTCGCGACCGGGCGCGTTACCCCAGCGCCGTCGGCTGCCTGATGTGGTGGGGCCTGTTCAGCGCCTCCTTGGCCGGCTATCTGGTGTTCTTCTTCATCATGTCGCTGTATAAGGAAGAGCTGGGGCCCAGCCAGCTGTGCGCCATTGGGGGCACAGCCTGGTGTGTGCCCCAGAACACGATCCTGCCGATCGTGGCCTTCGCCATCCTGTTCGTCAGCCAGCTCTACATGGTCTACCTGGTCGAAGCGCCCAAGCGGCGCAACCGGCTGAGCC
>DAIUFO010000200.1:0-6982 GCA_036844545.1 Chloroflexota bacterium | reverse complement strand
GGATACGTCGTCAGCCGCTTCCCGGCCAGCAGCTCCCCGTTCGCCTTCTGCAGCACGAAGTCGGTAAACGTCCCGCCCACGTCGAAGCCAATTCGAAAGCCGGCGTCAGACAATCCCCGCCTCGCGCAGGGCCGCGATCTCAGCCTCGCTCAGACAACCGACCGAGGCGAGCACCTCGTCCGTATGCTCCCCCAACAAAGGTGACGGCCGAAATTCCTGCGGCCCGGCAACTTTGATCGGATTACCCAGGACCTTCTGCGCCCCGGCGACGGGATGCGGCTCCACCATGTCCGCCAGCATCCCCCGAGCAAGCACGTGCGGGTCTCGCAGCACGCGGTCAACGGTATTGATTGGCCCCGCGGGTACGCCCGCCTTCCACAGCCGCTCGATCCACTCGTCCCCGGCGCGTTCCCCGAACCGATCGGAAAGCAGCGCCACCAGCTCGGCTCGGTTCTCCAGCCGCGCACCATTGGTGGCAAACCGACGGTCAGAGGTCAGGGCGGGCAAAGCGAGCGCCTCACAAAAGCGCGCCCAGTGCCGCTCCACGAACACCGCCACCACGATCCAAATGTCTTTGGTCCGAAAGGCCTGGTAGGGCACTACGCTCTGGTGGGCCGTGCCGCTTGGACCCGGCACGCGGCCGCTGGCCAGGTAGTACTGGGCCACGTAGGTGAGCATCGACACCTGCGAGTCGAGCAGCGAGATGTCGATGAACTGCCCCTCGCCGGTGCGGTCCCGCCGCCACAGAGCGCCGCAAATGGCCGTGGCGGCGAACATCCCGCCGGCCAAGTCGCCCAGCGGGATGCCTGCCCTTACCGGCTCTCCGCCAGGCACGCCGGTGATGCTCATGCCGCCGCCCATCGCCTGCAGGATCAGATCGAACGCCGGTAAATCCCGGTACGGTCCATCCTGGCCAAAGCCCGACACCGAGCAGTAGACGACATCCGGCTTGCGCGCCTTGCAGCTCTCATAGTCGATGCCCAGCCGCTCGGCCACGCCCGGCCGGAAATTGTTGAACACCACGTCCGAGCGCTCCAGCAGCTTCAGGAAGACGTCACGTCCCTCCGGCCGGCTCAGATCCAGAGTCACCGATTTCTTGTTGCGGTTGATCGACAGGAAATAGGCGCTCTCGCCACCATCAAGGAACGGCGGGCCCATGGCCCGGATTGGGTCGCCTTCGCTGGGCGGCTCGATCTTGATGACTTCGGCCCCCATGTCGGCCAGGATCATCGAGCCATACGGCCCCGACAGCATCCGCGTCAGGTCCAGCACGCGAATGCCGGCTAAGGTGTCAGACATGGGGCTCCCTCACCCTAGCCCTCTCCCGCCGCGGCGGGCGAGGGGATGTGTCACACAGTGGCCGGCTCCTTGTATCCGCCGAACACCTGCAGGAACACCTTCGAGACTTCTCCCACTGTGGCGTACGTCTTCACTGCGTCCATGAGGTACGGCATGAGGTTCACGCCTTCGCGCGCCGCGGCCTCCAGCCTCGCCAGCTCGCTCTCTACCGCCGATTGGTCGCGGCTGGCGCGCAAGGCGCTCAGCTCGGCAACCTTGTCACCCACCGCGCCCTCGTCATACGGGTGCAGCTCGATCTCCTGCCGCACCGCCTCGCCGGTGACGTGCGCGTTCACGCCCACCTTCACCTCCTCGCCGGTCCGCAGCCGCCGCTCGTAGTCATACGCCTGAGCCGACACCTTGTCCTGGATCAGCCCCTCGCGAACCGCTTGGGTCATGCCGCCCCAGCTCTCCACTTCGTCCATGTGCGACTTGATCAGCGCCTCCATCTCGTTCGTCAGCGATTCGACGAAGTACGAGCCGGCCAGCGGGTCGACGGTGTTGTTGAGGCCAATCTCCTCGGCCAGGATCTGCATCGTCCGCAGCGAGATGAGCTGCGCCTTAGGCGTGGGAATGGTGTAGGCCTCGTCGTAGCAGCACAGCGCCATCGTCTGGGCGCCGCCGAGGGCGCCGGCCAGGGCGTAGTACGCGCCGCGCACGATGTTGTTCTCGGGCTCCTCCCAGGTGAGGCCGCTGCCGCCGCCGCCGGCGATCATGCGCAGCCACTGCGAGCGCGGATTCTGGGAGCCGTACTTCTCCTTCAGCAGCCGCGCCCACAACCGCCGGCCGGCGCGGAACTTGGCAACTTGCTCCCACAGGTTGCCGTAGACGTTGAAGTTGAACGAGAAGCCGGCTGCGAAATCGTCAATGTCCAAGCCGCGATCGAGCACATTTTGGATGTAGTCCTCAGCGATGGCGAAGCCGTAGGCGATCTCCTGGGCCGGCGTCGCGCCGCTCTCGCGCACGTGGTAGCCGCACACCGAAACCGGCGAGTAGCGCGGCGCCACCTTGGCGCAGAACTCGATCGTATCGCCGATCAGCTTGATGGCCCCCGGCACATCGAACACCCAGGCCCCGCGGCCGATGTACTCCTTCAGGATGTCGTTCTGGGCCGTACCGGGCACCTTGTCCAACGCGATGCCCTTCTGCTCCGCCACCACCAGGAACATCGCGATCATGATCGAAGCCGGCGCGTTGATCGTGAGCGACACGCTGACGTTGTCGATGGGGATGCCGTCGAAGGCGACCTCGAAGTCCCGCAGGCTGTCCACGGCCATACCCACGCGGCCAACCTCACCCTCGGCCATAGGATCGTCCGAGTCCAGACATTGCTGGGTCGGCAGGTCGAAGGCCACGTTCAGGCCTGTTTGCCCGTGAGCGATCAGGAACTTGAAGCGCTCGTTGGTGTCTTTCGGGTTGCCGAAGCCCGTGTACTGGCGCATGGTCCAGACTCGGTCGCAGTACATGCCGGGATGGATGCCGCGGGTGAAGGGGTACTCACCCGGCTGCCCCAGCTCGGTCTCTGGGTTCCAGCCCGCCAGATCGCGCTGGTCGTACGTCTTCTTGATCTCGATGCCGCTTTCCAGCTTCATTGCACCTTCTCCTGAATGAATGCCACGATGTCCTCGAACGGCGATGCCACGGGGAATACCCCGTCCACGCCGATGTCCTTCAGCGTCTCAACGTCTTGGGTGGGGATGACCCCGCCCACCATGAGCAACACGTCGTCGCGCATGCTCTCCTCGTCCAGTTTGGCCACGAGCCGCCGGCTCAGGGACAGGTGCGCCCCGGACAGGATCGACAGCCCGATCACGTCGGCGTCCTCCTGCATGGCGATGGTCACGATGTCCTCCACCGACCGGTGCAGCCCGGTGTAGATGACCTCCATGCCAGCATCCCGCAGCAGCCGCGCCACGATCTTCGCCCCCTTGTCGTGGCCATCGAGCCCCGGCTTGGCCACCACCACCCGAATGCGCTCCCCATGGCGCCGCATGGACCTATTGTCGCGCGCATCGCTGTTGTGACTGGTGCCATACTATATGGCATATGCGGACAACGCTCGACTTGGACGACTGGCTGGTGAATGCCCTCCTGGAGCGGTCCCCCGGAGCTAGTAAGACGGAGGCGATAGAACGAGCAATCAGGACCTACCTCGAATCCGACGCCATTTCACGCCTGATCGGCCTGGCGGGAAGCTTCGAGATTGAGGACCTGTCCAGCGAGCTCCGTGCTGCCGACCGCCACACGTGACCGTCCTGCCGGACACGTCGGTCTGGGTGCGCTACCTTCGTCACGGTCGGACGGGTGAAGCTGCTGCCTTGGAACAGCTGCTCGTCCAGCGCGATGTGGTCACGTGCGGTCCCGTCGTAGCCGAGCTGCTTGTCGGCACCAGGCCTGACCGGCGACAAGAACTCGCGGCATTGATCGATGCCGTTCCATGGGTCGAGTTCGGGCGCGCCGAATGGCGACGCTCCGGCTACGTGGCTGCCGCTCTGCGCGAACAGGGCGCGACAGTCGCCCTCACCGATGTCGAGATCGCCGTTGCCGCCGAAGCGGCGGGAGCCGCGTTGTGGACCTTCGACAGCGACTTCGAGCGAGTCGCCCAGCTGGTCCCAATGCTGCGGCTATTCCAGCCCGGTAGCGCCTAGCCCTCGCCAAACTCGTCGAAGTCTTCTTCGTCGAACTCGTAGTCCTCGTCATCACCGTCCAGGCGCGGCTCGTCGCGCCGTAGTCCGACGGTGGCCATGAGCGACAGCGCCTCCACCGCGGACATGCGCTCCACCTTGCGCAGGAAAGCCCGCACGTCGACGCCTTCGCGGACCAGCGGCTTGAGGCTGCGCACGATCTGCCGCTTGAACGACATGAAGTTCTCCTCGTCCGGATCGGTCATGGCCTCGATCCAGTCGAGCTCCCCTTCGGCGAAGTCGATCATCCTCGCTCCCAGTATTGCGCGCCAGCCCGAAGCTGGCCCCGCGGCGGCGCAGTTTAGCCCACGACCTGATAGTGCTTCACGATCGGTGGTTGGCTCACCTTCAGTCGCTGGGTATGGCGCTCGATCTCCCGATGGGCATCGCTGTCGTCGTAGCGTTCAATGGCCGCCTCGTCCTGCCACTCGGAGTAGGAGATGTACTCGCCCGGCGTATCGGTGCACTTCAGGAGCTCCTCGGAGAGGCAGCCGGGCTGTTTGATCATTACTGGCGCGCAGTCCTCCTTCCAGACGCGCTCTGCCTCGCCGGCTTCTACCGCGGGCACGGTCACATAGATCAGTCGAGCTATTGGCATGGCCTCGCATTCGCAAGAAGCACGCCCAAGGCGGATATACACTGGAGCCATGGTCACGCACGCTCCTTTTCGACGCATCGACTCACTGGCTGACGCGCCGGACGATACCTATCGGACCATCGTGAAGCAGTTCCTGGAGAGCCAGGCCTACCGCGAGTGGACGGCCGCGGAGCTGATGGGCCACTGCGTCAAGTTCGCCCCTGATTTGCGCCTACGCAAGCTCGTGGCCGAAGAGTGCACTGAGGAGCTGGAGCACTACGAGTCCGTCGTCCAGCTGTACCGCAAGGAGTTCCAGCGCGACGTTACCGAGGTCGTGCAGGAGCGCCTGGCGGCCGACCCGGGCATCGTGCCCATGCCCGCGAGCTGGCTCGAAACGGTGATGTCGCTGTTCCTGAACGACCGCGCCGGCGGTAAGCACCTGGCGGAGTACAAAGACTGCAGCTACCGGCCCTATTCCGAGATGGTCGGCAAGATCCTGGAGGAGGAGGCCGGCCACGAAGGCTTCGGCGAGTGGGCCCTCAAGAAGCTGGTCACCGACGACGCCAGCCGCGCTGAGGCTCAGCAACTGTTCGACAAGTGGCTGACCATCTCGATGCGCTCCTTCGGCCGGCCTTACACCGAGGGCAACAAGTACGCGGTAGAGCACGGCCTCAAGCAGCGCCAAAGCGACGAGGTTATGAAGGAATACGTCGAGGACATCAAGCCCACGATGCGCGCCGTCGGGCTGAAGTTCCCGCCGGCCGAGCAGATCGGCCTGGAGCTGCCGACCGACATCGATTTTGTCATTCTGAGCGAAGCGAAGAATCCGTAGCCCCGTGGCCAACAGGATCATCAACCCACCCGGCATGCACCCGCCCGTCGGCTTCGCCTACGCGGTCGAGTGCCACGGCAAGCTGCTGTTCCTGGGCGGCGCCACGGGCCAGGATGCCAGCGGGAAGATCCGCGCCAAAGGCGACCTGGTCGCCCAGTTCGAGGACTCGATCGCCAACATCTGCCAAGTCGTCAAGGCCGCCGGCGGCTCGCCGGAGGACGTGGTCAAGCTGACCTATTTCGTGAGAGACCGGGACGACTACTTGGCCAAGCGCAAGGAGATCGGCCGGGCCTACCGCAAATACTTCGGCAAGCACTATCCCGCCCAGTCGCTGTTCGGCGTCACCGCCCTCTGGGAGGAGGACGCCCTGATCGAGATCGAGGCCATCGCATGCGTCCCCTAGAGGGGGTCCGTGTCGTCGGCTTCGAGCAGCAGATCGCCGGCCCCTACTGCACCATGATCCTGGCCGACCAGGGCGCCGAGGTCATCAAGATCGAGCGCCCCGGCAAGGGCGACCCCGCCCGCGAGATGGCGCCTATCAAGAAGAACGACAAAGGCGAGCGCAACTCCGGCTATTACCTGCGCTTCAACCGGAATAAGAAATCCATCACCCTGGACATGACCAAGCCCGAGGGCCAGGCCGTCTACAAGGAGCTGGTGAAAACGGCGGACGTTGTGGTCGAGAACTTCAAGCCCGGGCTCGCCGACCGCCTAGGCGTCGGCTACGTCGCCCTCAGGGAGCTCAACCCCAGACTCGTATACGCCAGTGTCAGCGGGTTCGGCAGCGATCCCCGCTACCAGGGCCCTTACAGCGAGCGCCCAGCTTACGACATCATCGCCCAGGCTATGGGCGGCCTGATGGAAACCTGCGGCCAGGACCCGGCTGCCCCGCCGACCTGGCTCGGCGTCAGCCTGGGCGACTCCATCAGCGGCCTGTGGGCGGCTTTCGCCACCATGCTGGCGCTGTTCCAGCGGACGGTCACCGGCCAGGGCCAGTTCGTCGACGTGGCCATGCTCGACGCCATGATTGCCCTGGCCGAGCGCTCGGTGATGGCCTATTCGCTCACTGGCCAGTCCATCACCCGCGGCGTCGAGCGCTTCATCGCGCCCTGGGGGCCGTACTCATGCCAGGATGGCTACGTGGCGCTCATCTGCGCCGTGGAGGCCGACTGGAAGAAGTTCTGCCAGGCCATCGGCCATCCCGAGCTGCTGGAGAAGCCGGACATTCAGTCCGGACCCGGCCGCTGCGAGCATCGCGACCAGTGGGAGCCGGTCGCGGCGGCCTGGTTCGCCGAGCGCACCAAGGCGCAGGCCACCGACGAGCTGCTGGCCCAAGGCTTGCCCGTTGGCCCCGTCCAGAACGCCGCCGACATGTTCGCCGACCCGCACCCGCGGGCGCGGCAGATGCTGCCCACGATCGAGGATCCGATTATCGGCCCTTACCAGATGGCTGGGGCCGTGCCGCGCCTCTCGGCCTCGGAGCCCCAGATTGCTTCCGCGCCTAGGCTTGGCGAGCACACGGAAACGGTGCTCCAGTCCCTTGGCTACACT
>DAIUFO010000199.1:5466-6993 GCA_036844545.1 Chloroflexota bacterium | reverse complement strand
AATGACCCCAACCGCTTCGTCGCGCAATTTGGCAGTAGCGAGATAGCGTTCTTGCGGTCCGAATGGAAGGACGGGAACGTTACGATCGATTGGCAAGCGCTGAAGGCGCCGCTAGCGAGCTATACCGTATTCGTCCATGCAGTAGATGGCCGGGGAAGCATCGTGGCCCAGCGTGATGGCATCCCGAGCAACGGAGCATATCCCACAACCCTTTGGCAACCGGGCGATGTCGTTCGCGATGTGTATCAACTTGGGCTTGCTCCACAGCCGGGCCTCCACCTAGAGGTTGGGATGTACACCCAATCCGACCAGCGCCGCTTGCAGGTCGCGAGAAATGGCGAGACGGTTCCGCGCGATCATCTCGTCTTGCTGGCTTCAACGTCAGTAGTGGACGGACAACAAGGCGCCGACTCCAACACGCGCAAACCTTGAGCATCCGTGATATGGCAAGCACATCCGTTACCAGGCTGTGCAATTCCGAAGCGCGAGCCGTGCCTTCGTCGGTGTGGGCCCGTTTGAACCGACCTGTCGCCCTGGGCGCAATCACTGTCCTCGGCGCGTTTCTCCGGCTGTTCTATCTGCAGTACGGCCAGTATGGGTCGGACGACGAAAGGCTGTGGGCTCAGGCGTTGCGCTCCGTGGCCGGCCTGATGCTGCCTACGTCCGGCATTCGTTCCTCGATCGGCGCCAACAACGGACCATTCCAGGTGTACCTCGTGATGCCCGCCGCGGCATTGTTCAGCCAGGCCCCGCTAGTGGGCGCGATCGTGGTCGCCCTTCTGAACGCGGCGGCCGTGTACTTCCTGTATCGCTTGATCGAGGAGTTCTTTAGCCGGCGGGCGGCACTGATCGCGGCGCTGCTGTTCGCGGTGAACTCGTGGGCCATCATCTACGCCCGACGCCTGCAGGGCCAGGACATGCTGGTTCCGTTCCAGGTGCTGTTCTTCTGGAGCGCGGCCCGCTGGCTGGCGCGTGGCAAGGGCCGCGACCTGGTACTGATGTTCCTGTGGCTGGCCATCCTGACCCAGGTCTACATTCTGGGGTTGCTGCATGTCGTGAGCGTGGTCGTCATCCTGGCGCTTGGCTGGCGGCATCTGCTGCCGGTGCGGAAATCCCAATGGCTGCCGCTGGCCGGTGGGGCCGCACTCGCGTCTGCGTTGTCGGCGCCGTACGCCTTCAACGCCTTGCTCCCGGCGCTATCGAGCTTCGCCAACGTGTCGGGCAGCCACCCCCACGTCGACGCTACAAGCGTCGTCCTGGCGCTGACGATGGCCAGCCACAAGGGCTTCCAAACCATCGCCGGCCAGGCCGGCGGCGTGTTCGATTCGACCTCCGGCTTCGAGGGCTGGCTGGTCATCGCCGAAGAGGCGCTGTTCGCCGCCGGTTTCCTGTACGCGGTTGTCCGCCTTTTTTTCCCCTCGCCCACCGCAGTGGGAGAGGGTCAGGGTGAGGGAACCTGGCGCAAGCGTGACAACCACCCGTGGGTGCTCGGCCTGCTGCTGGTGTGGGCGCTCATCCCCGTGGCGC
>DAIUFO010000199.1:0-5456 GCA_036844545.1 Chloroflexota bacterium | reverse complement strand
GCCCGCCATTCCGTGGACTTGTACCCCTACTACTTCGTGGCCATCGTGCCGCTGCCCGCCGCGTTCACGGCCCTCCTGCTGGACCGCCTCTGGACGCGCGGCGGCGCCCTCGCACTGGGGTTGCTGACGGCAAACGCGCTGGCCCTGGCCGGCATCTTCTTCTATGTCCTGCCCGGCTACTGGACCAAGAACGACTACGGCCTGCCCTACCGCTACACATTTGAGGTTGTCCCACAGGTGGAACGCCTCGCGGCCGAACGGCGCCTGGGCCGGATCTACGTCGATGGCGATATGGACCCCTCGGAGGTCATGAGCTCGGTGCTGGCCCGCGCTGGCCTCAGCGTCTTCTGGTTCGACGACTACCGCACACCGGAGTTCGCCGCGCCGCCGCCGTCCGACCCGCCAGCGTTGTACCTGACCATGGCGGACAATACCGACACCGCGCACTTCCTGGCGCAGACCTTCGCCAGCCGGCAGGTGCTGGCCTTCCCGCTGCCCGGCGAGGGCGTGACGATCCGCGGCTATCAGCTGGCGCCATCGGATGTCCACCAAGCCCTCGACCAGCTCCTGAGCGAGAAGCTGGACCTGAAAGCCGCCAACGGTATCACGCTGGAGTCGTTCCATGGCGACCGCCGGCTGCAGCCGGGCAAGCCCCTGCAGGCTGCCCTGAGTTGGAGCTGGCCCGGAGGCCCGCGGCCCGACAAGCTGCGCTACGCCATCTTTGCTCACCTTGTGGACGGCCACGGCAACGTGGTGGCTGAGACCGACAATCCCCTCCTGCCCTCGGTGGACTGGCGAGCCGGCGAGCAGGTGGTGCAGTGGCTGGACCTGCCGCTGCCCACGGGTGTCCCGCCCGGCCGCTACGTGCTGGACGTGGGCTTCTACGCGCAAGACGGCGTCGTCCGCCAGGAGCTGACGGACGCCAGCGGCAAAGCCATCGGAGGCAGCCTCACGCGGGGCCCGTTCGTCGTGCCTCCGCGACCAGCCCCTCCAGCCGGCTCGGCGGAGGCTCAGCTCGGGGACGGCATCCAACTTCTCGCCCACCGCGCGTCGGCCACTGCCGGCCGGCTCCACGTAGACCTGACCTGGGCCGCTACCGCTCGGCCCTCAAAGGACTACACCGTCTTCGTCCACGCGGTCGATGCCGGCGGCAAGGTGGTGGCCCAAGCCGACAGCCAGCCGCGAGGCGGCGATTTCCCCACCGGCGTGTGGCAAGCTGGTGACCGCATCGCCGACAGTTATTCGCTCCAAGCCCCTCCGGGCCGCTACACGGTGGAGGTGGGCATGTACGACTTGCCCACCCTCCAACGCCTGGGCGAGCCTGTGCGCTTCGAGGCCGAGGTGAGCTAGATTCGGATACAGCTAAGCGGGCTGTTACGCTTCGCCGCCGTGGCAATTATTTGCAGGGCACGCTCGGACTTTCCTTCGGCTGTTACGTCCTCCCACTGGTCGACCTCGGCGCGCGTGCGCTTGGCCCAGTGTCGGACCAGCAGCCCGTAATCCGTCAGAAAATCGAATACGAACGCGCGCACATGAGCGTGCTGCTGGAACGGCGCTCGGCCTTCGAGATACTCTCGCGCGATCCGTGGGCGCACCACCGTCACGTCGCCGGCCCAATGGACGGCGGCTGGTGGGCGTTGGATGTGTGGGACTCTCCCGAGCGTCTTCAGCAGTATGTGGCCAGCGATTTAGGTCCAGCCATGCAGAAGCATCGCTTCCCCCAAGTGCAGCCCAAGATGTTCCAAGTGCACAACATGCTCAAGTCCTAGGCATGTAAGGCTGGGGTCGCCGCCGCGAGTTTATGCTGGCGTTCGGTAAGCGTCGCCGCCAGTAAATACCGGCAGACGCTGCAGGTCGGGCGTAGTGTAGAGGCCGACCTCCAGACCAACGCCGGACGAGGGCGTGCCATCCAAATGATGGAGGTCGGTTACCGTGTCCCCCGCTCGCCACAGCGTCGTCGGAAACGATGCCTCCGAAGGTATGCCGTCGTGCTGCGCCACTAGCCGTCCGCTGGAATCGAGCAGGTGGACAAAAACGGTGTAGTCGCCGGCCGGCTGGCGGAGTGCTTGCCACGTCAGCTCTACGTCCGCGCGGTTGCGCTTGGCCGCCAGCAGCGCAATCTCGCCATTGCCGAAGACGGCCAGCGGAACCGCGGATGACGCGGCTGGACTCGCGCCGCTCAACCGCAGCGGGCCGACGCGCAGACTCGCGCTGGGTGGGCCTGAGCCGGTACTTACCGGCACTGGCTGGTTGGTGATGTAGCCATAGAAGCCGGTCTCCAGCCAGTAGCCTCCGGTCGGGGCGCTAGCTTTGGGCGCGAGGTCGAACCAGGTGAGCACGACGTCGCCGGCCGTCCAATGGCTCCGGGGATAGGCACGCTCGTCCCCGTTCGTCGACCACGTGCCGCCGGATCGGTCCACCAGGTGTGCGAACTGCTGGACCTCCGGTGGCAGTTGCGCTCGAGGATCGGTCACCTGCCACTCGACGATCGCGGGCGACGGCCTGCCGGCGGCAAGATCAGGCGCTGAGTAGCCGCGGATCGTAATGGCGTTGACGATGCTGGCCTGCACGGGTGTCATCTCGCGCTCGAAGGTCGCAACGGCGTCCGGCGGGGCGCGGAACAGCCCAAAGGCAGGCTGCCCCGACGACGTGGTCACAACGCCCAGGGGCGGACCAAAGTGATCGTTCAAGAAGGCGTACACGTGTCCGCCGCCCTGGGCCAGGTAATAGGAAGGCGAACCGTTCGGCGCCGGGAAGCTGAGGCCGAAGCGGCTGTCGGACTCGACCAGCCGGAAGCGATAGCTGGTGAGGTAGGGAAACGTGGTGGCCTGGTTCCCAACCTGCGACACCGATAGCCGCTCGCCTGCCGGCAGCCCAGCCACGAGTTGTCCGGCGGCGAGCTCGTAGCGGAGCGGCATGCCGTAGTTCAGGTTCGGCCCGTCCGCCGCCGCAACCCGTTGAACGTTGACGTAGCCCGCCATCTGCCAGACTACCGGGATGCTCGCGATCACCACCCCGGCGACACGCCAGGGAATAGCGGCGATAGCCATGCCGGCCAGGATCGTGGCCGGCGGCAGCGTTGGTAAGAGGTAATACGGCAGCACATCGGTGGCGTGCCGCAGCGATGCCAGCACTGGTAAGAGCGCCATCGCGACGATGGTCAGGTGAGCCGGCGTGCGCCTCACCAGGGCCAGCGCCAGGCCCGCGATAACGATGGCAACCAGCAGCCAGCCGATAGGATCGATGGAGAAGGGTGGCGCGGGCTGGGGAAAGGGCAACTGGAGCTGGCGATAGGTCCCTCCGCCAACAACGCTGAGCGCTAGGTCCAGCGCGCTCGCGTCCAGCATCTTCGGCTCGCGTGCGAATCTCAGCAACGCCGCGACATCGGCGCCGCCGGTCTGTGTCTGCAGGTAGACGTAGGGCGCGATGGTGGCGGCAGCGATGCCGGCGCCCACGGCGAGAGGCCATTTCGGCTTGACGGCGCGCCAGGTGGTCACCGCGACCACGGCCCATACCGGCAGCAGCACGGCCGCGCTGGCGTGCAGCTCGGTGGCGCACACGGCGGCGAGAAACGCCACAGCCAGCGAACGGCCGCTGCGCCGCTGCCAAACGTCGATGAGCGCCAGGATGGTCACCGCGCAGCACAGGGGGACCAGCTCGGAGTAATACAGGCGGCGGCTGAAGTAGATGGCCGCGGGCGCCACGGCAAACAGCAGCGCCGCCACGAAGCCGGCAGGCCGTCCTGCCAGACGCGCCGCGGACTTGTAAATGAACAGGCTGGCGAGCGCGTCTAACGCTGTCAGGCAGCCGGATACCCAGGCGGGATTGCGGCTGATGAGCATCGGGATGGCGTCGAGATACACGACCAGCGGCGGCTCGTTGACGTGGATCGACAGGGCCAGCCCTGCCTCGAGCGCGAGGCGGTGGCTGTCCAGCATGCGCGCGGCGGCGCTGAGCAGGACGGCCTCATCGTCCAGAAAGGGCGTGAGGTCGTTCTGCCACAGCCGCAGGGCGAGCCCAACGGCCAGCGGAATGACCCACGGCAGGCTGGCGAGTGCTTTTCGGAGCGAGTCTGGAGTTGCGAGTGTCGCTCCGCGTGACAACGGGCCGATTATAGGTCCGCGCGAGTTCCCTGGCATGGGCGCCGCTAGACTCCAGGCGTGCGTGGGCTTGGGCTGGCCGGGCTCCTGGTCGTGGGGGCCATTGTCGGCGCGGCGGGCTGGTCGGCGCTGCGGCTGGCGGCCATGTCCACGCAGCCCCTGGCCTTCGAGCGGCCCTCCGGCGCCGAGCGCATCCTGCTGCAACGCAGCGGCAACTACGCGCTGATCGCCGATTACGTGAGGACCCAGCTGGCATGAAGGACGTGATCGGCGGCCGTTACGAGATCCGGCGCAAGCTTGGCTCCGGCGGCATGGCCAACGTGTACCTCGCGCACGACCCGCTGCTGAGTCGCGACGTGGCCATCAAAGTCCCCCAGCTGGACGGAGGGTCCAACGCGGACGGCGAATCGGCCGACGAGGACCGGCTGGCGCGCTTCCAGTCCGAGCTGCGCGCCATCGGCCGCCTCAACCACCCCAACGTCGTCACCATCTACGACGGCGGCCAGGATGACGGCACGCCGTACCTGGTGATGGAGCCGGTCGAGGGCGAGAATTTGGCTCAGCTCATCCACCGCGAGGCGCCCTTGCCGGTGGAGAAGGTGGTGGCCATCGCCCGCCAGATCGCCGAAGCGCTGACCTACGCCCACAGCCAGGGCATCGTCCACCGCGACGTCAAGCCCCAGAACGTGCTGATCGACAAATCGGGCCGGGCCAAAGTGACGGACTTCGGCATCGCCAAGAGCTCGGACGTCACCCGCACGATGACGGGCACCCTGCTGGGCACACCCAGCTTCATGGCGCCGGAGGTCGCCGCGGGCGAGCCGGTAACGCCGGCGGCCGACATCTATGCCCTGGGTGTGGTCTTGTACCAGATGCTCACCGGGCACGTGCCGTTCGAATCGGAGAATCCCATCGCCGCGGCTGTGCGCAGCCAGCGTGAGGACGCGCAGCCGCCATCACGGCTGCTGCCGGTGCCGGCCTGGCTGGACACCGTCGTGCTCCACGCCCTCGCCCGCGACCCCAGCCAGCGCTACTCGAGCGCCGCCGAGCTGGAGGCCGACCTGGCCGGCGGCGCCGATCGTGTCCGCTGGCAGGCGCCCATAGAGGCGAACCAGAGGAGCCATGATGCCGGGGGCACCGTGCGCTCGCAGACGCCGAGCCGGCAGCCTGAGGCGGCCGGCAGCTACCAGCGCGATCTGCCCCCGGCTGGCCGGACAGCCGAAGCCCTCAAGCCGAAGCGCCGATTGCCGGCAGTTGCTTGGCTGCTGCCGCTGATCGTGCTGGGCTTGGTGGCCGGCGGCGTCGCGGTCGCGGCCACGCATGCGCCGGGGCAGGCGGGCGTGCCAGCCTCGGCGG
>DAIUFO010000198.1:0-6995 GCA_036844545.1 Chloroflexota bacterium | reverse complement strand
GGCTGGTACGCCTATCCGCCTCTGACCGAGCACGCCTTCGCCAGCGACAACGGCATGAGTTACTACGCCCTGGCGCTGATCCTCAGCGGCATGGGCACTATCGCCACCTCGATCAACTTCCTGGTGACCGTCATCTACCACCGCGCGCCGGGCATGACCTACAACCGGCTGCCGGTGTTCGTGTGGATGATGGTCATCACCTCCATCCTGTCGCTGGTCGCCCTGCCGACCTTGACAGGCGACCTGGTGATGCTGCTGGTCGATAGGCTGTTCAACGGCCACTTCTTCGACCCCGGTGGTGGGGGTGAGCCGATCATGTGGCAGCACATCTTCTGGGTGTTCGGGCACCCGGAGGTGTACATCATGGCCCTGCCGGCCTTCGGCTTCATCTCCGAGATCGTGCCGGTGTTCTCGCGCAAGCCGATCTTCGGCTACAGCTTCATCATCGGCTCGGGCGTGGCCATCGGTTTCCTCAGCTTCGGCGTGTGGGTCCACCACATGTTCACGGCCGGCTTGTCGCCGCTGCAGGACATGGTGTTCTCGGCTTCGAGCATGGCCATCGCCATCCCCACCGGGGTCAAGATTTTCACCTGGCTGGCAACGGCCTGGGGCGGCGCGATCCGCTTCCGCACGCCGATGCTGTTCGCCTTCGGCTTCATCGCCATGTTCCTGATCGGCGGCTTGAGCGGCGTAACACTGGCGGTGGTGCCGATCGACTGGCAGGTGAACGGCAGCTACTACATGGTGGCGCACTTCCATTACGTGCTGTTCGGGGGCACTGCCTTCGCCATTTTCGCCGCCTGGTACTACTGGTTCCCCAAGATGAGCGGCCGGATGATGGACGAGCGCCTGGGCAAGGCGCACTTCTGGACAATGCTCGTCGGCTTCAACCTGACCTTCTTCCCGATGCACCTGCTGGGCATCCAGGGCATGCCGCGCCGCGTGTACACCTACCCGGCAGGGCAGGGCTGGGACAACGCCAACCTGCTGGCCAGTGTTGGTGCGGTGGTGATGGGCATCTCGGTGCTGCTGTTTATCGCCAACGTGTTTCAGTCCATGCGATCCGGCCGGCCGGCCGGCGACAACCCCTGGGAGGCCTGGACGCTGGAGTGGGCCACGCCCTCGCCGCCGCCGCCCTACAACTTCGCCGTGGCGCCAACCGTCACCAGCCGCCGGCCATTGTGGGACCTGGCGCATCCCGAAGATCCGGACTGGCGGCACGAACATGAGCTCTAGCGCGCTGGCCGTCCGCGCGGCGCCGGCCATTGGCCCCAAGAAGCTGGGCGTGCTGCTGTTCATCGCTTCGGAATCGATGGTCTTCCTGTCGGTCATCGCCATGTACGTGACCGGACAGGCCCACCAGGGCCACCCGAACCCTCAGGAGACCCTGAGCACTGGGCGGATGATCCCATTCTCCATCGCGCTGTGGCTGAGCAGCGGCGCCATCGCGCTGTGCCCCAGGCGAGTGGCGCGCGGGGATCAGCGTGGCATGCGGCTGTGGCTGGGCGCCACCATGGTGCTGGGCGGCATTTTCCTGACCGGCGAGCTGATCGAGTGGCTGGACCTGTTCGGCAGCCAGATCACCGCGGCCAGCAACGTGTGGGCGACCACGTTCTTCACGCTGACGGGCATCCACGGCATGCACGTGATCGTGGGCCTGCTGATGATGGCCGCGCTGATCGGGTCGTCCTACCGCCATCCCATCCCGCACAGCCGCGAGTCCAGCCTGGAGCTGGTGAGCCTGTACTGGCACTTTGTCGACGGCATGTGGGTGCTGATCTACGGCGTGGTCTATTTCTGGTCGGCGTTTCTGGGAGGTTGAGGGTGGCTGAGGAAATCAACCTGGCGGAGATCGAGGACGAGATGCCCAAGCCGACCATCTGGCCGGCGGCGTTGGCCTTGGGCTTGGTGGCGGCGGCCTTCGGCATGATCACCTCCGGCATCTTCTTCTACGCCGGGGTGGGCATGGTGGTCCTGGCCATCACCGGCTGGATGCGCGACCTTATCGCAGTTTCGAGTGTCGGGTTCCGAGTTCCGAGTTCCCCTGAGACAAACCCGAAACCCGAAACCCGAAACTCGAAACTCGGGCCGGAGGCGCGCTAGATGCCGAAGCATTTGATCCGGCTGCACGGCTTGGGCGAGCCCAAGTCGCGGCGGCGCTTCCTGGCCAACGTGACCTTCGGCATCAGCGGTCTGATTGGGGCGATGGTGGGCATCCCGCTCATCGGCTACCTCTTCGGGCCGTTAATCAAGCAGGCGCCGAACACCTGGCAGAAGGTGGGCCGGCTGGCCGACTTCCCGATGGGCCAGACCACCCTGGCCAAGCTGCTCGATTCGTCCAGCGTTCCGTGGGCTGGCCAAACGGCGGAGACGGCGGTGTGGGTGCGCCGCTCGGGCCAGCAGCAGTTCGACGTGTTCGCCGTGAACTGCACCCACCTCGGCTGCCCGGTCAACTGGCTGGCCGACGCCAACCTGTTCGAGTGCCCCTGCCACGGCGGCATCTACTACGCCAATGGCGACGTGGCGGCCGGGCCGCCGCCGCACGCCCTGTTCCGGCACGAGGTGCGGGTGATGGGCGATGAGGTGCAGGTCCTGACCTTCCCACTGCCGACGGCCCGCTGATGGCGGCCAATCGCGTCCGCTTGCCGCACCTGCCCCGGCACATCTGGCTGAAGGTCGGGGGTTGGTTCGAGGACCGCAGCCACATCTACGAAGGGCTGCTGCCGATCGTTCAGCATCCTGTGCCCAACACCGGCAAGTCAGGCTGGTGGTATGTGTTCGGCAGCGCCACGCTCACCGCCTTTGTCATCCAGGTGGTCACCGGCGTGGCCCTGGCCATGACCTACTCGGCGGCGCCGAGCGTGGCCTACGACACGCTGCAGTTCATCACGCACGGCGCGCCCTTCGGCTTCCTGCTGCGCGGCATGCACTACTTCGGCGCCAGCGCCATGGTGGTGCTGATCACCATCCACGTGCTGCGCATCTTCCTGATGGGCTCGTACAAGTTCCCGCGCGAGTTCAACTGGCTCACCGGCGCCTTCCTACTGGTGCTGACCGCGGCCATCGCCTTCACCGGGCAGCTGCTGCGCTGGGACCAGGACGGCTACTGGAGCATCGTGGTGATGGCCGAGCAGGCGGGCAAGACGCCCGCAGTTGGCCAATTGGTGGCGCAGCTGGTGGTGGCCGGATCGACCGTCGGCGGCGCGACGCTGACGCGCTTCTTCGGCATCCACGTGTTCCTGCTGCCGGCGCTCATGGGCGGTTTCATCCTGATCCACCTGTGGCTGGTGGTGTTCGACGGCATCTCCGAGCCACCCCAGCCTGGCGTGCCGGTCGACCCCAAGACCTACAAGGAGCGCTACCACGCAATGCTGGAGCGCGATGGCGTGCCGTTCTTCCCCGACGCCGCCTGGCGCGATGCGCTGTTCGCGGGCGCGGTCGTGGCCGTCATCATGGTCCTGGCGGCGGTGGTCGGCGCGCCCGAGCTGGGCAAGCCGGCCGATCCGACCATCATCCAGGCCAACCCGCGGCCCGATTGGTATTTCCTGTGGTACTTCACCGTGCTGGCGATGATCCCGCCGGCGCTGGAGAACTGGGTGATCCTGACGGTGCCGGTGCTCATCGGCGTGCTGGTCATCGCCGTGCCGTTCGTGTCCAACCGCGGCGAGCGCCACCCGGCACGCCGCCCTGTGGCGGTGTTCCTGGTGGGCGGCATGCTGGTGAGCCTGGCGGTGCTGACGATCGAGGGCTCCGCGGCCCGCTGGTCGCCCGACATCCAGGCGGCCCAGAACGCGCCCATCCCGCCGGACATGCTGCAGCGGGCGCAGGCGCAGAACGCCGCCCCCGGCGCCCAGCTGTTCCAGGACAAGGGCTGCCGCACCTGCCACTCGCTGGCCGGGACCGGCGGCCAAAAGGGTCCCGACCTGAGCTACGTCGGCAACCGACTCACGCGCGAGCAGCTCATCACCCGCATCCTCAACGGCGGCAACAACATGCCGGCCTTCGGCGGCAACATCACCGACCAGCAGCTGCAGCAGCTGACCAACTTCCTGCAGACGCTGAAAACGCCCTCGCAAGGGCAAAGTGGATAGGGCAAAGGGCAAAGCAGGTTGGGCGCCTATACCTATACCCTATGCCCTTTGGCCTTTGCCCTCTACGCCAGGATATCGACGATGCGCCCGAGCTTGGGGCGCAGGACCGAGTGGTAGGTCTGGAAGATGAGCCGCGCCAGCCAATTGACCGGCCCGCTGCCGGGCGGGAAGCGCGTGAGCAGCGAGGCCTGGTAATCGTCGTCGGCTGACGAGCCCTCGATCAGGTCGGCATCGTCTGCCGTGCGGTCGTAGGAGGTCTTGCGCCGCTTGGCGAGCTTATTGTCGCGGCCGGGTGGCAGCAGATAGGGGGCGCCAGGTTGGACTGGACCGATCGATGCCATGCTTGCCTTCCCGGGCGAGTATAGCCCCGATCGCTGCTTGTCCGTAACTTCGTAGGCGGAGTGGACGTTATGGCAGCAGAGATATGTCACAGCTAGGACTCACGAAGCGCGCAGTCCCGGTCCGCCCGCCGCGGCCGGTGTTCATCGACGACGACATGATCGATTGGTTCCTGGCCGACCCGCTGGCCGCGGCCGAGTTCCTGCGGCACTACCGCGTACAGGTGCTGGAGGACGGCGCGACCGAGCCGGCGAGCATCATGGTCCTCACCCGCGATTCCGTCCCCGGCCTGGGACTTGCCTGCTGAGCCGTCGTCCCGGTATAGTTTTTCTTCGAACGGCGCATTCGTCTAGCGGCCTAGGACGCTGCCCTCTCAAGGCAGAGATCACCGGTTCGAATCCGGTATGCGCTACTAGCCATTTTCCGGATTTTGAGCTCAATAACGGTCAAGTAACCGGCCGATTTCGGAGCTCTCGGCCCTAACTCGGCCCTAACTCGGCCCTATTCGGCCCTAACTCGGCCTCACGTCCGCGAGGCACCATCAGCGGACCTTTCCACGCAGCGCTCCGGCCAGCGCGGTTAGCGCCCCGTCGTGCTGGATAAGATGCGCGTAGACGTTGAGCGTCGTCACCGCCGACGAGTGGCCCAGCATATCCTGCACCTCCAGCACCGACGCGCCACGGGCGAAAGCCAGGCTGGCGGCCGTATGCCGCAGGGCGTGCGGGCTTACCCGCTCTAGACCAGCGGCGGCGCACAGCCGGGTCATGGCCCGCAACACCGCCGCTTCCGGCATGGGTTCCCCGTACCGGTTGGTGAACACGAGGCCGCTGTCGTGCCACACGTAGCCCTCCTGCCGCGTGGACTCCCATTGCCGCCGTTTCTGCCAGGCCCGCTCCCGCTTGAGAATGTCGAGCATCTCCGTCGTGAGACGGACCGTCCGTGGCTTGTGCTTGCTGTTGCCGGCCGGCACGAGCTGCCGCAGCTTCCCCAGCCACACCTGGGCCAGGCGCATCGTCCGCCGCTGCTCATCCACGTCCGTCCAGCGCAGGCCGCCCAGTTCGCTCTCGGCGCGCCAGCCGCTCCAGAGAGCCATGGCCAGCATGTTGGCGACGCCGCCGTCTTCCTCGGCACAGGCACGCAGAAATCGGCGCGCCTCGTTCACGTCGAGGACGCGGAGCTCTGACTTGACCCGTCGGGGCGCCTTAACGAAGCTGAAGGGGTTGCTGCGGGCTAGGCCCATCTGCACAGCCCAGTGCATAGCCTGCGACCCCAGGGCCAGGATCTCCTTGACCGTCTTGGGCGCGAGGCACCGCCCAGGCACACGCTGACGCGGGCGATGCAAGAGCGCGAGCTTGGCGGTCTCGACGTGGTTGCCAGTCAGGTCAGCCACCTTGACGTCCCCGATGGTGTCCTTGAGGTAGCGCAGCAGCTCCCGGTACATGCGCTGCGTGTTGGGCGCAATGTCCGGGGCGTGCTTTAGCTGCCACTCGTCCAGTAACTGGGCCATGGTGCCAGTTGATGGCTGCAACCAGGTCCCCTGGGCGAGCTCGAGCTCGGTGCGTTGCAGGAACAGCCTGGCGTCGGCCACGGTGGCGCCCACCTGCATCAGCTTGCGGTGACGCTCGCCGCTTGCCCAGTAGCGGACCTCGATGCGGCCTTCCCGCTCACGAAAGCTCCCGAAACTACGGCGCCGTGTCATAGGTATGAATTGCCAGCATACGTACTGCTAGCCTCCTTTTCTTTAGTTCTCGGCCCGGCTGCTGGCTCAGCCCCGGGCGCATTGATCATAGCCCTGGGCCATCGTTTCCCAGGCCGGCCACAGCGGCACTGCCGACTTCAGAATGCGCACACCACCGCCGACCGTGCGGCACACTGCGCCGTACCGCCCGGCCAGAACATTGCGGTAGACCTGCGACTGGTCGATGCCCTCCACCAGGGCAACCTCATCGGCGAAAAGCCAGGGACGCTGATCGATGGGCAGGCGTTCCCGCTTACGTGGTCTCGGCTCCACAACCATGCGCGCTAGCCTCCATGCGACACGGCGACCACGCCTGATCGCTCGTCTACCCACCACTCAATCAGCTGCAGGACTCGCCGTCGACTCCGCGGCGACAGGCTGCGCATGATCCGTAGCGTTTTTGGCGCAGCTCCGCGCTGACGATTTTGTTGGCGAACGGCAAGCTTATGGTTCCAAACTCGGTGCGGCAAGGTTATGGTTCCAAACTAGAGCGCGAAAATTCACAACCTGTCGAGTCCGGGGTTGGTGTAGGGGCTGATGCGGCGGGAGCGGTGAGCAGGGGAGGATCGACCCCGCCTGCTAGTTCCAGCTTTGTCGGCACGCCTGGCGCCCGGAACGCCAGCGCATGCATATGGCCCTCGCAAGCTCCGGAAAGTGGTAGCGGATGAGCTGGGAACTAACACCGATGTCAGCGGCGAGGTGATCGAGCGCAGGCGCGGACGGTAGCTCCATCTCGAGCGCCCGCTCCAACTGATTCCGGACTAGTTTCAGGTCGGCATGCTCATTAGGCCTTCTTGGAGCTGCCCGTATCAGGCTCACCGAAGCCC
>DAIUFO010000197.1:0-6998 GCA_036844545.1 Chloroflexota bacterium | reverse complement strand
GGCCTGGATGAGGTCGGGTGTGTCCGCGCCGCCGATGCCCACCCAGGCCGATACGCCGTTAGGCATAACGGTGGGCGCGACGACCGGCAGTCGAATCTGCGCCGCCACGCCGCTGTAGTAGCCATTACGAGCCGTAACACCGGCCCAATTGAAGGTGTTCGTAATGGGATTAGCTGCATGGGCGGACAGTGGTGTTGCCAGCAGGCCGAGTAGGCCTGCAGGCAACAGGATTGTCAGACTGAGTAGCTTTCTCATGGTGGTGCCACCTCCGCCTCTGAGTAGCTTCATGGTGCCACCTCCGCTTGGACCTGTACCTTATGTTGATGTTGCTCGCGCCACAGCATGCTGGTCAGTTCACCCAGAGGCACGACCACGCCGTTGCTGATCAGCCCCCTCGCAGCCCATGGCGCGCAGGGCTTGAATCGTTTGAAGGGCGACATCACTTGAGTAGCCCGTACGTGCAGACTGATCGCCACCGGAAGTCGTTTGATCAGGAATCTCCAAGCAGCGCCTGGAGCGGGTCGGCCCACAGCAGTGGCAGCCTGGCCAGCAGGCGGACGATGCGCCACTCCCTCAGCTCGAGTTGCCCGGCGACCCGATCTGCCTCCGCCCAGGTAAGCCTCGCGCTCACCGGTCTTGCTCCTCATCCGCCGGCTCGACCTCTGGCTCGGCCTCGCCACCTGCGCCGCGCCCCTCCTCGGCGGCTTCGCTCGCCGGAATCAGCGGCTGCTGGCCCGTTTCCTCCTTCTTCCGCCGGCGGCCTGGCGGACGGTTTTGTGTCCGCTCCTTCTGCCGCGTGGGCTTGGCATCATCCGCCAGATCGCGTGGCACCCCTTTCCCGAGCTTCATGGCCTTCTGCGCCCAGTGCTGCCGGCACTGGTCCACGCGGTCTACGGCCGTCTGGATGTCCCTCCGAACGGCGGCACCGTCTCGGCCAAAGGCTGCAGCCGACGCAGAAGCCAGCGCGTCTGCCACATCCGGGTCAGGCGCGCACGGTCGGTCCAGCCGCATGGAGAAGACGGGCTGGCCGTCGCTCAGCGCCCCGCCCTGCGGGGCGAACCGGACGTAGCAGTCCCACTGCGGCAGACTCACCAGGTCCTGGTCCACGACCGGCGGACCGAGCTCGGGAATCAGCGCCTTGGCGTCGGCGGCGCTGACGCTGAAGCTGAACAGCCCGCCGATGTTGGAGAAGACGTCCGAGCGCAGGCTCTCGCGGCGAACCTGATCCATGGTGTCCAGCTTCTCCAGGTTCTGTGACGACAGCACCAGGTTCGCGCCGTACTTGCCGAGCTCCGACAAGTAGGTTTCGTACTCGGCCCCGGGGATGGTGTGGAACTCGTCCACGATGACGCATATACGCTTGCGCTCAGCCGGTGTCAGCCGTACCTGGCGCAAGATCACGCTCTTGACGAAGTTCAGCAAGGTCGCCCCTATCAAGGCCGATGTGCCGGGACCGAGAGCGCCGCTGGCCAGGTTGACGATCACGATCGCGCCGGAGCGCAGCCACTCGCCCGGCTCGATGGTCGAGCACGGCTGCCCGATGATGGCGCTGGCCGGGTTCGATGAGCCGAAGCGGCCGATCTTCGTCACCGTTGGGGCGACGCTGTCGATCTGCGTTCGCCGGTCGAAGGTCTCGAAGATGTTCTTCCACCACTGCCGGACCAGCGGGTCGGTCACCGACTTGAGGACGTGCTCGCGGAAGATTTGATCCAACAGGAAGGGCATGAGATCCAGCAGCGTGTACTGCCGGCGGTAACCGTGCTGCCGGTCGTCCGCGCACATGACCTGATTGGCCTCGTACAGGGCGACCAGGGCGAAGCGCAGGCTGTTCTCCATGCGGTTACCCCAGCTCGACTCCCACTGCCGCTTCATGATGTTGACCACGTTCTCCGTCACCTCGTCACGGCTCCAGCCCAAGCCCACGTCGAGCGGATTCAGGCCGAACGGACGCTGCTGGTTGGTGGCGTCCAGGTAGATGACGTCTTCGCGCCGGCTCTCGGGCACGATGCCCAGAGCGGCCCGCGCCAGGTCGCCGTGGGGATCGACCAGCAGCAGGGCCGGCCGCTCGCGCCAGCCGTCGTCCGGCTGCATGAGGTACTCGAACAGGCGCAGCAGCAGGCTGGACTTGCCGTAGCGGGTCTTGGCCGCGACGAGCATGTGCCGGTCGAGGACGTAGTGGGGCAGATGCACCGGGATACGCACGTCCTGGTGCTCCGACACGCCAATCCGGCAGCCGGAGCTGACTTGATCTGGCCGCGGCAGGATACGCCGGTAGGTGGTCCTTTCCAGCAGCGCCACATCGGCGCAGCCGTGCGGCAGGTGCCACAGCCCGGCCAGCTCGCGGATGTTCAGCACCTTCGGCTTGCCGATGGGCGCCAGCCGGCGCAGGTCTATCGCGCCTTTCAGCGGACGGGCTGCCAGGGCGTTGCCTATGGCCAGGTTGAACTGGCCATAGGCGCCAACCAGCTGCTGCAGCTCGTCGCGCAGCTCCGACGGCGAAGCTTCCGGCGGCGCGTAGACCGCCAGGCGCAGCTGCGCCTGGAAGCCGGACAGCGTAATCTTCTGGCGCACCAACTCCGGATCGGCCGGCGGCTCGGGTGAGAAGTGACGCAGGAGCATGAGAGCGACTGCGCCACAGCCGGCGACCCCCGCGGCGGCTCCGGCCAGCTGCAGCCAGTCCTGGTCGAAGTACCAGTGCAGGCCGAAGGAGGCGAGGACCAAGGCCACCAGGCCGGTGAAGCTCAAATAGAGGGGCTGCAGGTTAGTGTCGTAGGTTTCGCCGTCCCTGGATCGGCGGGCCTCTTGCAGGCGGGGCAGGTACTCACTGCTCCAGTCGGATGGCGCCGCCAGCAGGAGCAGCTGGGCCAGCGCCCGCCAGCCGGCCGGCACTTGGCCAACGGCCGCCAGGACGGCCAGGATGGGGTCGCCCGACTGGCCGCGGGCGTCGTCGCCCAGGTCGCGGTCGGTCCACATCCGCAGGGGCAGGTACTCCGGCCCCCGCAGGTCCAGGACGCAGGCTGCCATCTGCTCGTCCGGCCGCGGGAGCGCCGGGTCCGCTTCCGGCTCGTCCTCCCGCGACACCTCGCGCCAGCGCACCTGGCTGTAACGGGCGCCGAGCTGCCGCTTGAGTTGCCCGTACCCGCTCGCGCCCGACGCGCGCACCGAAAACCACGGCGACAGGTGATTGCCGGCGATCTCCAGCGCGAACGGCTGCTGCAGCGCCAGCGCGCCGAGCAACCCTTCGGCAGCTGAGATGCCCGACTCGTTGCGACCAGGGACGACCAGCTCGAGCAGCCGCTGCGGTTCCGAGGGGCGGCGACGCCGCCGAATCTTAAGCCGCATGACCGTTCTCGCTTCGGTTGCGGTGCCAGGGCGGAACGAACTCGACCCTGAAGCGCCGCCACCAGGGCGGCTGTTCCTGATACCCCGGGTAGTCCGGCGCCAGCCAGGGTGTGCCCCAGGGACCGAGTAGCTGCCGGAAGCGCTCACGGCCATCCGGCGTAACGCCCAGCTGGTTCAGGTCCATCCCGCGGGGCAGGCGGATCGGACGAAAGTGATCGCCCAGCTCATTCGCCAGCCGCTCGTGGCCTACATCGCCGGCCTCATCAGGGTCAAGCAGCCCATACACGATCGACGGTGCAAGAAAGGCCAGGTGATCCGCTGGGACATAGGTGCCGCATGAGCTGCAGGCGGGCAGGCCCCATTGCATGGCGGTCAGCCAATCGAACGGGCCTTCGCACAGGAATATCTCGGAGTGATCCTTCACGCGCTCATGGCCCAGCAACGGCTTCGCTCCCGGCAGCCCCAGGTACTTCGGCCGGGTTTCGCTCTCTCCTCCCGCCTGTATCACGTCGGGGCCATCCCCGGCCAGCCGGCCAATGAACCAGATGCCGTGGCCGGCTCGGTACTCAGGGATGACGAGCCTCCCGGCCAGCGTTTCGTAGGGCTCGGTGTCGGTGCCGTCCAGGCGGTGCGACCGCAGCAAGCCCAGACCGAAGGCCAGCCGCATGAGCCAGCCGCTCTGCAAGACGAAGTCCCTGAAGGTGGTGCCGTCGCAGTAGCCCAGGCCGCATTCGCGGATGGTCTCGTACTCCAGGCCGCGCTGGCGGAGGCGATCGAGGGCCCACGGCGTCCGCCACAGCTGCCCTCGGTAGCTGGCGGCGGCGGTGTCCATCAACATCTGCTGTCCGGGGCTGAGGCACTCCCAGCCAAGCCGCGTCCGCTGCGGGCCGCTGCTGGCGGGAAGCTGTTCCTCGCCCGGCGGCGTGCCGTCGAGCTTCTCGCAGGCCTCGAGGAAGCTGATGTCCTCGCGGCGGCGGACGAACTCGATGACGTCGCCGCCCTTCTTGCAGACGTAGCACCACCAACGCCGGCTGGAGGGGTAGATGTAGAAGTTCGGCGTCTGCCGGTCCGGATGGAACGGGCACAAGCCCACGAAGGCCTTGCCCTCGGCTCGCAGCTCGACGCCGTAGCTCCTGGCTACAGCCTCGAGCGGATGCTTGCGCCGGATGTCGTCCGTGTCGTAGCGGCGGTTATCGACTTTCATGTGGAACCTCCTGTGGTTGTGGCCAGTGGCTGGCCGCCGTTGTTGCCTGGCGCACCGAACAGCTCCTGCGGAGCGCTGGTGGCCAGGTCGTGTTCTTCCTGGCTGGCGACGATGTCCAGCTCGAAATGGGTGTTTCGGACGTACAGCAGGCCGGAGCCCTGGGCGGCGGCCTGCAGCTTCTGGCGATCGGTATCCGACAGCTGGAAGGCGCGGACGACCGGCTCGATGGTGGTGCTGTCCTGTTTGAGCAGCAGCTTCATCGAGGCGTTGGTCAGGACGGTGCGGCCGTGCTCCGAGTTGAGGAAGTCGCTCACGTCCTGGGTGATGGTTACCAGGCCCAGGTAGTACTTGCGCGCCCGCCTGGCCAGGCGGGCGACGAACGCGCCACCCTCCTGAAACTGCATGAGCTTCCAGGCTTCGTCAAGGATCAGCATGCGCGGCTTGCGCTGGCGGCGCACCTGGTTCCAGATGAAGCTGGTGATCAGGTGGATGCCCAGCGGCTTGAGCTCCTCTTCGAGGCCCTGAATGTTGAACACTACGAAGCGCTTATCCAGCGACACGTTGGTCGGCGCCGAAAACAGGCCGGCCAGTGAGCCGTCGACGTAGCGCCCGAGCCGCGCCGACAGCCCGGCGGCGATGTCCCCGCCGAGGCCCGCCAGGACGGCGGCAAAATCGCGCAGCAGCGGAGCGGGCCGGTCGTGCGTCGCCGGATCGGCCGTGATGCCGGCGTCGGCGTACGTCTGGTAGATGGCCCGGTCCAGCACCGCCCGCTCGTGCGCCGTGAGCGCCTGGCCGGGCTCGGCCAGCATGACGTCCAGCAGCCGCAGCACCTCCGTCACCTGCTCGGCCAGCGGGTCGCGGGACTCCGCGTCGGCGGCGTCCTGCGGCGGCAGGTCGAAGGGGTTGAGGTGCTGGCCGGACGAGCTCGACAGCCGGAAATACTGGCCGTCGTCGCCGGCCGCGGCGCACAGCCGGCGGTACTCGTCCTCGGGATCGATGATCACGAAGTCCACGCCGGCGTACAGGCTGCGCAGCGCCATGAGCTTGCAGAAGTACGACTTGCCGGCGCCGCTCTTGGCGAAGACCACCAGGTTGGCGTTCTCGAAGCTGGTGTCGAACGGGTCCAGGATGACCGGCATGCTGGTGCCCTTGGCGATGCCATACAGGACGCCGTTCTCCATGGACAGGCTGAGCGACGAGAACGGGAACATCGTCGCCACCGACGTGGTGTCCATGTTGCGGTGCACCAGCAGCTCGTCCAGCGCTTCCGGCAGGCACGACCGGAAGCCGGCCACCTGCTCCCACATGGCCACCCGGGACAGCGCCCGCATGCCGCCGATGTCGTCCTCCAGGCGCGTGGTCAGCTCGTCCAGCTCGTCCTGGGAGCGCGCCCGCACCTGCACGTAGAGGCTGACGGAGAACACCTTCTCCTCGCCCCGCTGCAGCCGCTCGCGCAGCTTCTCGGCGTCGTTGTAGGCGGTCTCCTGATCGCTGCCGGCCAGCCGGCCGCTCTTCTCGACCAGCATCTGCGACGAGCGCATCTCGACCATCTTGTGGGTGAGCGTCTTGACCGCCTCGCCCGTCTCCAACGGCTGCAGGTGCAGCCCGATGTCGAGCGGCGCCTCGAAGTTGATGAGCGGATCGAGCCAGCCGGGGGTGACGCTGCGCGGGTAGGCGTGGATCACCAAGGAGCGGGCGTGCTGGTACTCCAGCCGGACGTGGTCGCGCGCCTCGTCGAAGGCGCCGGGCGCGACGAGATCGGCTACGGTCCGCACGCCGAGCGCGAAGCGCTGCGCGTCCGGGCCGAGTGCGTTCTCCTTCCTGGCCTTACGCCAGCGCAACCTCAAAAAGGCCATCAGGCGGCCCTCCCTTCCGGCCTTGGCGTGGTCACGACCAGCGTGCAGTAGTCGGCCAGGTCGGCCCGGAACTTCTGAATCTGCGACAGCTCGGGGCAGAGGTAGGCGTAGTACAGCTCCCCCAGCTCCTGCGTGCCGAGGCGACGCACGGCCAGGCCGCACCTGCCCAGGCCACGCTGGACCTCGGAGCAGCGCAGGCTGAGCTGCTGCCGAATGGCGCCACTCAGGACCCGTGGTTCGTCGTGCCGCTGCCACGGCCACCGCCAGCGCCGCCGCGGGTCGTCGGCCGGGACCACGATGTACGAGCGGTGATCCAGCAGGGCCTGGTTGCGGGCCAGGCGGCGGACGTGGAGGCGGTGGTCGCGGGCCAGCTCCGCCAGCTGTCCTGTCAGCTGCCGCGCCCGGCGCTCCAGGTTGGCCAGGTAGCGGTCCAAATCGACCGGCAGCACCCGGATGACGATCTCGATGGGGAAGTGCCAGCTGTTCAGGGCCGCGGCGAAGCTCAGGATCAGGCCCTGCTGGTCCAAGTCGTCCAGCAACTGGAAGTTGACGCTGCCGACCTCCACGACGGCCCGGTACTGGCCCCCCTGTAGCAC
>DAIUFO010000196.1:0-7012 GCA_036844545.1 Chloroflexota bacterium | reverse complement strand
GCCTGCACCGCGCCCACCTTGCGCTGGAAGATGATGCCCTTGGTCAGCGGGAAGTGCATCTTGAGGTTGCGGACGTCGAGCAGGGGGTCGGCGTGGCCGTTGCCCGCTGGCGTGCCCGTGTAGGTTGCGCTCAAGGTTCCCTCACCCTAGCCCTCTCCCGGTCCTGCGCGGACGGCGACAGCGGCGGGAGAGGGGATTTTTGAGGGCACTGGCGGCGGCTTCATGAGCTCGTCGTCGGCGACGTCGACGTGGCAGGCGACTTCGTGGCCGGGACGGACGGTGCGCAGCTCGGGGCGCTCCAGCTCGGAGCGGTCCACCCGGTAGACGCAGCGTGGCTGGAACGGGCAACCGGGTGGCGGGCTGATCAAGTCCGGTGGCAGGCCTTCGATGGGCACCAGCTTCTCCTTGCGGACCTCGTCCAGGCGGGGGATGGAGCGCAGCAGCCCCAGCGTATAGGGATGCTTCGGATAGGCGAACAGCTCCTCAGTCTCGGCCGTCTCGACGATGTGTCCGGCGTACATGACGTTGATCCGGTCGCATAGGCCGGCTACCACGCCCAGGTTGTGGCTGATGAACATGACGGCAGTGCCGAAGTCCGCCGACAGCTTCTTGATGAGGTCGATGATCTGCGCCTGGATGGTGACGTCCAGGGCCGTGGTGGGCTCGTCGGCGATCAGCAGCTCGGGGTTGCACGACAGGGCCATGGCGATCATCACCCGCTGGCGCATGCCGCCGGAGAACTGGTGCGGGTAATCGTCGATGCGCGCCCGAGCGCCGGGGATGCCGACCATGTCCAGCAGCTCGACGGCCCGGTCTTTGGCGGCGCGACGGCTCATCCTGAGGTGCAGCTCCAGGGCCTCGGTAAGCTGGCGCGAGATCGTCAGCACGGGGTTGAGCGAGGTCATGGGGTCCTGGAAGATCATGGCGATGCGCTTGCCGCGGACGCGCCGCATCTGCTCGTCCTTGAGCTTCAACAGGTCCTGGCCGTCGAAGATGATCTGGCCGCCGACGATACGGCCGGGCGGATCCGGGATGAGCCGCATGATCGACAGCGCGGTCACGCTCTTGCCACAGCCCGATTCGCCGACGATTCCCAAGGTCTCACCCTTGCCGATGTCGAAGGACACGCCGTCCACGGCCTTGACGGTGCCGTCTTGAGTGCGGAACTGGGTCTTGAGCTCCCGTACCGACAGGAGGTTTTCCATCGCGCCTCATTGTACGTACCCCGTTACGGCAACATTGGTCTTCCTCATTCAAGTGGCTCAATGAGGTTCTTTTCGGGCGTGCCCTACCATCATCTGGTCGACAAGGCGTCCAGCGGAAGGAGATAAGGAATGGCAGCAGCGGAGGCTATCCAGGTCAGCGGCGGGCGCGTGGACGGCGGCGAGCGCATCCTGACACCGGCGGCGCTCGAATTCCTGGGCGAGCTGCAGGGCGAATTCAACCCGCGGCGTGAGGAGCTGCTGGCGCGCCGGGCTGAGCGGCAGCAGCGCATCAGCCAGGGCGAGCTGCCCGAATTCTTGGCTGAGACGCGCCAGGTTCGGGAGGCCCCTGGCTGGCGCGTCCTGCCCGTGCCCAAAGACCTGGCCGACCGCAAAGTCGAGCTCACCGGCCCGACCGACCGCAAGATGGTGATCAACGCGCTCAACTCCGGCGCATCGACCTACATGGCCGACTTCGAGGACGCCAACACGCCGAGCTGGTCCAATCTCATCGAAGGCCAGGCCAATCTGATCGACGCTATCGAGCGGCGCATCGAGCTGGCCACGCCGGAAAAGACGTACCGCCTGAACGAAGGCCGGCTGGCCACGCTGCTGGTCCGGCCGCGCGGCTGGCACCTGCCGGAGCGGCACGTGCTGGTGCATGGAAAGCCGATGTCGGGCAGCTTGTTCGACTTCGGCCTGTATGTGTTTCACAACGCGCAGCGCGCGCTCGACAAGGGCAGCGGTCCGTACTTCTACCTGCCCAAGCTGGAGAGCCACTTAGAGGCGCGGCTGTGGAATGACGTCTTCACTTTCGCCGAGGCGAAGCTGGGGGTACCGCACAGCTGCATCAAGGCCACAGTGCTGATCGAGACGATCCTGGCGGCATTCGAGATGGAGGAGATCCTGTACGAGTTGCGGGACCACAGCGCGGGCCTGAACGCCGGCCGCTGGGACTACATCTTCAGCATCATCAAGAAGTTCCGCGACCGGCCGGACTTCATGCTGCCCGACCGCGCCCAGGTGACGATGACGGCGCCCTTCATGCGGCCCTACTGCGAGCTGCTGGTCAAGACCTGCCACCGGCGGGGCGCGCATGCCGTTGGCGGCATGGCCGCCTTCATCCCCAGCCGGCGCGATCCGCGAGTGAACGAAGTGGCGCTGGCCAAGGTCCGTGAGGACAAGGAGCGCGAGGCTGGCGACGGTTTCGACGGCACCTGGGTGGCCCACCCTGACCTGGTGCCGGTGGCCATGGAGGTGTTTGAGCGGCACCTGGGCGAGCGTGAGAACCAGCTGGAACGGCAGCGCGAGGACGTGCAGGTGACGGCCGGCCAGCTGCTGGACATGCGGATCCCGGGCGGACAGGTGACCGAGGCCGGCCTACGCAGCAACGTGAGCGTGGGTATTCAGTACGTCGAGAGCTGGCTGCGGGGGACGGGCGCGGCGGCCATCTACAACCTGATGGAGGATGCCGCCACTGCCGAGATCAGCCGCTCGCAAGTGTGGCAGTGGGTGCGGCACGGAGCCGCCCTGGCGGAAGGGCCGCGGGTGAGCCGCGACCTGGTGCAGGAAACCATCCAGGAGGAACTCGCTCGCCTACGCCAGCAGATCGGCGATCAGGCCTGGGCCGGGCGGCGCTTTGAGGAGGCCAGCGAGCTGTTCGAGCAAGTGGCCCTCAGCGAGGAGTTCGTCGACTTCCTGACCTTGCCCGCCTATGAGCGGATCGACTAGGAGCGACTAGGCAAGGGCCTTTTTCGGCAGCATCTCGACCGCTGTTTGGCGCGGGCCCAGGCCTTCCCAGTAGCGATTGGTTTGGGGATCGTAGCGGCCCTGGTTGAAGGTGCCGCCCTTCTGGCTGCGAATGATGACGGCCACGGTCCGCTCGCCGACAGTCCGCTCGGCATGGACCTCGTAGGGCCGCACCAGGTCGATCTCGCCGGGCCCAACCGGATCGTCGCCCGTCTTTAGGATCTCAGCATAGTCCGGTTTGGAGCGATCGTCCACACGCTCGTAACGCTCGATGCGCTCTCGCCCATCGAGCACGCCGTAGAGGGTGTAGATGTGAGCGTGGTCGTGAATCTGAGTGCTGCCGCCCTGGCGGGAATTGCCTTTGGTGAGGCCGTTGATGGCGAAGCCGTAGTCCGCGTCCTCGTAGAACAGCAGGTTCTCGGCGCGACCGTCGAGGAACTCGCAGTCGGGCCAGCGCTTGGAGGCCTCCTGAACCTCCGGATCGGCCAGGAGCTCGGCTAGGACCGGCGTCAGCGCGGTCCAGCGCTTCTCCAGGTCGGGCTCTTGCGCGAACAGCTCGCGGGTCTTGCTGACGAACCGGTCGAGTGCGTTTTCGGACATTAAAATGCTCCTTTAGCGTTGCTGACGGGTTCCCCCACCCTGCCCTCTCCCGGTCCTACGCGGACGGCGAAAGCGGCGGGCGAGGGTTCAATCGTGTAGAAACGTGCGCAATTGTCCCACAGGATCTTGCGCTTCTCCTCGTCGGACAAATCGAGCTCCAGGAAGCTGTCCACCGCTCGAGGATAGCGGGAATCGCCGTGCGGGTAATCGGTGGAGAACACCAGCTGGTCGCAACCGAAGTCCTGGATCAAGTGCCGCGCCGGAGCCTCGTCGGGCTCGACCGAGATCCAGCACTGGCGCTTGAAGTACTCGCTGGGCGGCATGGCCAAGTCTTGCATGAAGACGTCGCCCTCCAGCTCGTAGGACTCGTCCATGCGCCACAGCAGCCAGGGCGCCCAGGAGCAATTGGCCTCGAGGAAGGCGACCTTCAGCTTGGGATGCCGCGCCAGGATGCCGCCGCCCAGGAAGCTGCCCAGGCCCAGCATCTGGGTGACGGGCTGGGCGTAGATGCGCCGCAGGCCGAAGCTGGGATCGAACTGCTCGCCCACCTGCGGGCTGCGCGAGCCGGTGGCTTCGTGGAAACCGAGCGGGGTGTCGAGTTCCTCGAGCGCGTCCCACAGCGGCTCGTAATAGGGATCGTGCCAGACCTTGCCGTTCACGATGTTGGAGCGCAGGAACACCGCGCGGAAACCCAGCTCCTGCACCACGCGGTGGGCCTCGGCGACGGCACCGTCGATGTTGTAGATCGACAGCATGCCCGAGCCCAGCAGCCGCTTGGGGTCCATCCGGCAAAAGTCGGCCATCCAATCGTTATAGGCGCGGGCGATGGCGGCGGCGAAGGGTGGGTCCATGTCCTGGAAGGTGAGCACGCTGAGGCCCCGCGAAGGGAACAGCACGGCCACGTCGATGCCCTCCACGTCCATGGCCTCGAGCTGGCAGTCGGCCGTCCAGCCGCGCGCCGCATGGTCGGCGTAGAGCGCCTGGTTGCGGTCGAAGTTATGGCCGCGGGTGATGCTTCCTTCGGGCCTTTCCGGCTGGAGGCTGGGGAACACGGTGCGCAGGTCGCGGACATTGTGGGATGTGGTGCCTCGCGGTGCGATATCGCGGAACTCAGGATCGATGTAGCGCTCCCACAGGTCGGGAGGCTCCATGATGTGCATGTCGCTGTCGAGAACGCGAAACCCGTTCTTGGCCATAGTCTGGCGATTGTACCGCCGGAGGGGTCGGGCTTCTAGGCGATGGCGAGCGGCTCGCGGGAGTGGACGAAGGGGATGGTGAAGGGTCCTTGGGGCAGGACGCCGACGGTGGCGTCGGGGCGCATGTCCTCGAGCACCTCGTTGACGCAATCTTCGACGCTGCCGATGGGCGTCAGCATGGCATCGCGGATCTGCTGGTCGGACAGGTAGCCGGCCTTGAGATAGACGCGCGCCTTCTTGAGCACCTGCGCCTGGATCTGCGCCTCCCACTGATCCTGCATGGAAAAGCCGGGCTTTTCCAGCATGGCCAGCAGCGCGTCCGGCGACTCGGCCTGCTTGAGGAGCTTCTTGAAGTTGCCGTGCTCCGGAATGCCATCCGAGCACTCGGAGGCAACCACGATGGCCCCGCCGGGGCGGACGATCTGGGCGGCGGCCGACATGCCCTTGACGGTCTGGTACAGGTTCAGGTCCAGCGGATAGCCGGCATTGGTGGTCACCACCACGTCGAACGGCTGGGAGACCGCGCGCATGGCCGTCTTGCGAGCGAACTCGACGCCGATGCGGTGGGACTGCCACATCTCGCCGGCAAAGACATTGGTGACGTGGTGCTTCTTATTGATAGTCACGTTGAGGTTGAAGGCCACGTCCACGAAGCGCGCCGCTTGGCAAACCGCCTCCCACAGCGGGTTGCCGTCGGTGACGCCCCAGGTGGCCTTGGGATGGCCGATCAGCTTGGCGGAGTGCAAGGCCAAGATGGTTTGCAGGCCCGCGCAGCCGGGCGCGACCATCTTTGGGCCGCCGCTGAAGCCGGCGAAGAAATGGGGCTCGATGAAGCCCGTCAGGATGCGCTTGCTTGCTTTGAGCAGCTCGGTGTTGAGCCACACCTCGGTGCCGTCGTCGAGCCGGCCGGCCATCGTTTGGGTGGAGCGCTTGGCGGCATCGTGGTTGATGATGCGGTAGTCACGGACGATGTCCGGGCCGAGCATCTGCTCCAGCTCGTCGGGCGTGTTGGCGCGGTGCGTGCCGGTGGCGCAGATGATGACGATCTGCTCGCGGGGCACATGCCGCAGCTCCTCGAGCATGACCGGCAGCACCAGCGAGCTGGGCATAGGCCGGGTGACGTCGCAGACGACGATGGCGACGGTGTCGCCGGCGGCGATGCACTCGCGCAGCGGCCGCGACTGGATGGGATGCACCAGGGCGTGATAGATCGAAGCCGCCTGGTCTGGGATGCTGGGCATGAACAGGGGCTCGAGAACAGTAGTGCGGTTGTCGGGCATGTTCACGGTCATGCCGCCGCGGCCGTAGGCGAGCTTAACTCTCATGTTTCGGGAAGTGAGTATAGCCGCGCGGGCTTGCCGGGCGCTTGCTGAGGATGGGGAGGAGGCCCAGCGGCGGTGGGGGGTTCCGCCGCTGGGCCTCTTGTCTGTGTCCCGCTCTTCACGTTACGCCGGGGCTAACAGGCATTCAAGCGATCTTGATCACATTTTGAGAAGCGTGCGGCGGAGGAGATCGAGGGCCGCCAGCATGGTGAGGCGCTTCATTTGGATGCGGACGACGGGATAGAAGGCGCTGATGGCGTGGCGCTCGCCGTTGACGTCGATGCCGAGGTGGACAGTGCCGGCGGGCTTGCCTTCCAGCTCGGAGGGACCGGCCACGCCGGTGACCGCCAGGCCGACTGAAGCTGACAGCCGCTGGCGCGCGGCGGTCGCCATCTCGAGGGCGGTGTCCGAGCTGACGGCGCCGTGCTCCTCGATGACCCGCGGCGGCACGCCCAACGCGATCTTGGCCTGGTTGGTGTAGCTCACCAGGCCGCCCTTAAAATAGGCGGAGCTGCCCGGCTCATTGGTGATGACGTTGGCCACCAGCCCTCCGGTGCACGACTCCATGGTGGCCAGCGTGAGCTGGCGTTCCAGCAGCAGCTTGCCGACGATGCCCTCGAGCCGGTCGTCGTCGGCGCCGTAAACGTGCAGACCAAGCTCGGCCCGGACCTTGTTCTCCAGCTCCTGGACCAGCAACTTGGCGGCGTCCAACGTCTTGGCTTTGGCTGTCAGCCGCAGGTGGATGCCGTCCTCCTTGGCATAGGTGCCAATACTGGGATTGTCGGTGTGCAGGAGATCGCGGATGCGCTCCTCGGCGGCCGATTCGCCCAGGCCGATGACCTTGAGCAAGCGCGAATGGATGATGACGTCGCCCAGCCGAGCTTGCAGGCGGGGCACGACCTGCGTCTCCCACATGAAGCGCATCTCGTGCGGCACGCCGGGC
>DAIUFO010000195.1:0-7042 GCA_036844545.1 Chloroflexota bacterium | reverse complement strand
TCACCAAAGAGCTGATCGCCAAGTCCGACGTGGTGCTGGACAACTTCCGGCCCGACGTCATGAAGCGCCTCGGCCTCTCGCCGGAGGAGCTGCGCGAGCTCAAGCCAGAGCTGATCGTCGTCCGCATGCCGGGCTTGGGCCTGTCCGGCCCGAAATACTGGTACGGCACCTGGGGCTCGACGCTGACCGCCTTCTCCGGCGTGACCTACCTTTGGAACCATCCTGGCCAGCCCCGGCCCGTCGGCGCCCAGGTCGTCTACCCCGACTACTTGTCGGCGGCGCTGGTGCCCGCCTCCGTCATCGCCGCCCTCATCCGCCGCCGGCAGACCGGCCAGGGCGCTGTGCTGGAGATGGCTCAGGTGGAAGCCACCGCCTCCATCCTGGGCGTCAGCCTGCTGGAGGCCGCGGTCAACGAGCGCGAGCCCCAGCCCACCGGCAACGACTGGCCCTACGCTGCCCCGCACAACTGCTACCCCTGCCTGGGCGAGGACCGCTGGTGCGTCGTCGCCGTCGAGACCGACGAGCAGTGGCGCACGTTGGCCGGCATCCTGGAACGTCCCGAGCTGGCCGAGGACCCGCGCTACGCGACATTGTCAGCTCGCCGCCGGCATCTAACGGAGCTGGACGAGCTGGTGTCCGGCTGGACCAGCGGTCGCGAGGCCCACAGCATCATGCACCAGCTCCAGCAATCCGGTGTGCCCTGCGGCGTCGTCCAGAGCGGCGAGGACCTGTTCCACGACCTCCACCTGCGCGATCGCGGTTACATCCACAACGTCGAGCACCCGACCATAGGCCACATCCCGCTGCCGATCGTGCCGGTGAACGTCTCCGGCGGCGGCGTTGACGAGCCGCGCTGCTCCGATATGCTTGGCGGCCACACCGAGTATGTCGTCTGCGACCTGCTCGGCTATTCCAAAGACCAACTCGCCGAATGGCAGCAAGCGGAGGTCCTCAACTGATGGCGCAGCATCCCGGCCGCATCCTCACCACCCACACAGGCAGCCTGCCGAGGCCGAAAGACCTGTTCGACATGATGCTCGCTCGCGATCGAGGCGAGCCCTGCGACGAAGCGGCCCTGCAAGCCCGCATCGTCAGCGCCACTGCCGAGGTCGTGAAGCGGCAGGTGGAGGCCGGGATCGACGTCGTGAGCGACGGTGAGTACAGCAAGACATCCTATACCGCCTACGTCAAGGACCGCTTGACGGGGTTTGACGGCGAGCCACTCCAGACCTCGCGAGCCACGCTGGATCAGGAAGAGTTCCCCGATTTCAGCCGGGAACTCGGCAACCAGGTTTTCACGCCCAGCTGCAACGGTCCGGTGAGCCTGAAAGACCCATCTGCCGTTCGGCGCGATATCAGCAACCTGCAGGCGGCCTTGAAGGGGGTCAACCACGCGGACGCCTTCATGACCGCGCCATCGCCGGGCCAGATCGCGCGCTTCATGCCGAGCACCTATTACACGAATGACGAGGAGTACCTGTACGCCCTGGCCGGCGGCATGCAAGACGAGTACCAGGCTATCGTCGGTGCCGGCTTTGTCCTGCAGCTTGACTGTCCCGATCTCGCCTCCGGCCGCGCCAACCAGTTCGCCGACCTCACGCTGGAGCAGTTCAAGCAGGTCGCCGCGCTGCACATCGAAGTCCTGAACCACGCCATCGAGGGTCTGCCGGAGGATCGCTTGCGCCTTCATCTGTGCTGGGGCAATTACGAGGGCCCCCACAACCGCGACGTGGCGCTGCGGGACATCATCGATCTGGTGCTCCAAGCGCACGTCGGCGCGTTTCTGTTCGAGGCGGCGAATCCCCGGCATGCCCATGAGTGGAAGATGTGGCGAGAGGTGGCCCTGCCCCAGACCAAGGCTGTCATCCCCGGCGTGATCGATTCCTGCACCAACTACATCGAGCATCCCGAGCTGGTTGCCGAACGCCTGGTCAACTTCGCCGGAGTCGTCGGCCGCGAGCGGGTGATGGCCGGCACAGACTGTGGCTTCGGCACCGCGCTGGGGGTCCGCAAAGTAGCGCCGAGCATCGCTTGGGCTAAGCTGCAATCCATGGCCGAGGGAGCAAGGCTTGCCTCGCAAGAGCTGTGGCACTCCTCTCCCTCCGCGGAGGGAGAGGCTGGGTGAGGGCTCCTATGCTTCGCTCAGCGGACTCCTGGAGGGCTCAAGGAATCGTCACGAACGCCGTCGACCTCAGCAAGGTCGTGAACTACAAGTACCTCGACGCGGCGCCGTCAGGCAAGTCGCTACAACAAGTGACACTCGCGGGCGAGTAACTGCCGGCGCGCGTCCTCGATCCCCCGATACAGCTCCTCGCGGAGGCCCGGGGCCGCCTCGGCGATGAGCGCCCAGCGCTGGATGTGCAGCACCAGCATGCGTGGAGAGAGCTCCTCGATCCAGCTTCGCCACTCGTTGTGGGTCCAGTCAGTCTGGACCAGGCCCTTCCAAGGATCGTAGCCCTCGTCGAGCTTCCAGGGAGCGCTCTCGTTGCTCATAGCACCCGCTTCAAGAGCAACTGGCGTGCCAACGCCTGGAATGAGGCTAGGAGCCGACGACCACCTGTGCCGAAAGGCGCCGCAGCAGCGCCAGCGGGCTGAGGCAGGCCAGGTGGCTGGTCTTGGGGTTGTCCGGCGAGGGTACGTTGGCCACCCGCAGCGTCATCTCGCCGAACGAGCCGCGTGCGTAGATCTCGTGGACGTTGCGGTCCGAGTGGGGATCGACGACCACCTCAACCGAGATCGACTTGGCCCCGGCCGAGGCAAGGTTCAGGATGGCGGCGACGTTGACGTTCTGCGGGAAACCGCGGACCGCATCGGCGACGGAGCCCTTGAACAGCGTCGTCCGCTCGCGGATGGCGTCCAGGTCCACGGGATGCTCCTCCAGGTAGGGCGCGCCTCGCAGCCCGGCGGGCGGCTTCGTCGTGGTCAGCCGCGCCTCCTCGATGCCGTCGATGGCGGCCGCGCGCAGTACATCCATGCCGCCAATGGCTCCCGACGGCACGTACAGCCGGCGGCCAGTGCGGGCGATGGCAGCCTCCAGCTCGGCCAGGAAAGCGGGGTCGGCCAGGGCGCCCACGCTCATGGCCAGCAGGTCCACGCCGCGCTCCAGCAGCGGGATGGCGTACTGCCGGAACGCCTGCTGAGCCGCCGCCTCGATGACGATGTCCGGCTCGAGCTCCGGCAGCCGCAGCGGGTCGGTCTCCCACTTGCAGCCGCAGCGCCCGGCAACCTCCTCCAGCCGCGCTTGCGCATGAGGGACATCCGCCACTCCCACCAGCTTGGTGTGGCCGGCCTTGCCGCCATGGATCGCCTGCACCAGGTAGCTGCCTATAGCGCCGACGCCGATGACGGCGACGCGTAGCTCGGTGCCCATGTCACGTATCCTACAACCGTCCCATGCCCCCCACCTACTCCGGGCTCCTGACCCCGAACGCCCGACTCCCGACTCCCGACTCCCGACTCCCATCCGCCCCATGACCCAGGTTGGCCAAAGCTTGCGCCGCCGCGAGGACCCGCGCCTGCTGCGCGGCGAAGGCAGCTTCGCCGCCGACGTCCGCCGGCCGGGGATGACCTACGCGGCGGTGCTGCGCAGCCCGCACCCCCACGCCCGCATCCTGCGAATCGATGCCGGCTGCGCCAGGGCCGCGGCGGGCGTTCTCCACATCCTGACCGCCCAGGACGACGAGCGGCTCACCACCAAGATCCCGATGCGCATGTCGCCCATCGAGTCCATGGCGCCATTCCTGCAGCCGCCGATGGCCTCCGGCAAGGTGCGTTACGCCGGCGAGCCGGTAGCCGTCGTCGTCGCCGGCAGCCGCGCTCGGGCTGAGGACGCGCTCGACCTGATCGAGGTCGAATACGACCCGCTGGCGGTCCTGACCGACGCGCGAGAGGCTGCCAAACCCGACGCACCGCTGCTGTTCGACGAGAACGGCACCAACGTCATCGCCGACTACAACGTCGGCCGCGGTGACGTGGAGCGCGGATTGGCCGAGGCCGACGTGGTGATCCGGGCGGACTTCGAGCTGCACCGGCACACAGCCGTTCCGATAGAGACGCGCGGCTTGGCCGCCGAGTGGGATCCCGCGCGCGACGTGCTGACGATGTGGGGCACGGCCAAAGTACCGTTCTTCAACCGCGGCGTCCTGGCCAAGTGGTTGGGTCTGGCGGAGCACGCCGTGCACTTCGTGCAGAGTGACGTCGGCGGCGCCTTCGGCGTCCGCGGCGAGCTGTACCCCGAGGATTACCTGGTGGCGCTGTTGGCCCTGCGCACGCGCAAGCCGGTGCAGTGGATCGAGGACCGCCGCGAGCATCTCGTGGCCACCAACCACTCCCGGCAGCAGTGGCACGAGTGCGCCATGGGCGTCAAGCGGGACGGGACCATCACCGCCCTCCAGGACCGTTTCTGGAACGATCACGGCGCCTACACCCGCACCCACGGCGCCACCGTGCCCAACAACACCGCTGGTTACCTGCCCGGCCCCTACGTGATCCCCAACGTTCGGTCCGACGTCCTGTGCGTCGTTACCAACAAGACCCCCACCGGCACCTACCGCGGGCCCGGCCGCTACGAGGCCAACTTCGTGCGGGAGCGGCTGATCGACCTCGCCGCCGAGGCCCTCGGCATGGACCCCGCGGACATGCGCCGCCGCAACTTCGTGCCGGCCAGCGCCATGCCCTACGAGGTCGGGACGGTCACCCTGGGCAAGCACGTCGTCTACGACAACGGCGACTTCTTGGCGCACTTCGAGCGGGCCTTGCGGCGCTTCGGGTACGAGCGGCGCCGCGGCCAACAGGCGGCCGCTCGTGAGCAGGGGCGCCTGGTGGGCATCGGCCTGGGCTTCTTCGTCGAGAAGTCCGGCCTGGCCTCCTGGGAATGCGCCAAGCTGGCGGTCGATGCCTCCGGCAAGATCCTCCTGGACACCGGCATTCCGTCAGTTGGCCAGGGGGTCGAGACGGCCTTCTCGCAGATCGCCGGCGACATCCTGGGCGTGAGCTACGAAGACGTGACCGTTCGCTACGGCGATACCGCCCTGCTCCCCTATGGCTTCGGTGCCTTTGCCAGCCGGGGCACAGTGGTGGGCGGCAGCGCCGTCGTCCTCGCGGCCGAGAAGCTGCGCGACAAGGTTCTGGCGCTTGCCGCTCGCGAGCTGGAGGTCGATCCCGACGATCTCGTACTCTCCGAAGGGCGCGCCTCGGTGAAGGGCTCCCCAGAGAGGGGCCTGTCACTGGCGGTGGTGGCTGAGCTGGCCTCTCCCAGCCGTACGCTGAAGGCAGGCCTGGACCCGGGCCTCGAGGCCACCGAGTTCTACGAGGCCACCCAGATGACCTACGCCTTCGGCGTCCACCTGGTCCAGGTGGAGGTCGACCGCGACACCGGCGCCGTGTGTATCGACAAGTACCAGGTCGATTACGACGTTGGCAAGGCCATCAACCCCACCTTGGTCGTTGGCCAGATCGACGGCGGCCTGGCGCAGGGCTTCGGCGGGACGCTGCTGGAGGAGCTGCGCTACTCGCCCGAGGGCCAGCTCATGACCGGCACGCTCATGGACTACCTGCTGCCGACCGCGGTCGAAACGCCGAACGTGGAGGTCAACCTCAGCGAGGACTGCCCCTCGGAGCTCAACCCGCTAGGCGTCAAAGGCGCCGGCGAGGGCGGCACCGTGTGCGTAGGCGCTGCCCTCGGCAACGCCGTGGCCGACGCCATCGGCGTCAGCGTGACGGCGCTGCCGTTATCCCCGGACCGGGTGTTTGGATTGCTGGATCAAGGCAGCATGTCATCGACGGGCACATTACCATAAGGTCTGCCATGAAAGACATCGTTCCGCGGCTCCGTACCTGGGAACAGCAGGGCAAGCGCTACGCCCTGGCGACGCTGATCAAGGTCGATCGTTCCGCGCCCAAACCGCCCGGGGCCGCCATGGCCGTGTGCGAGGACGGCACCGTCGCCGGCTCGGTCTCGGGTGGCTGCGTGGAGAGCGCCCTGCACGAGGAGGCCGCCGGCGTCCTCGCCACGGGCGTCCCCAAAACGGTCAGCTACGGCATAACCGACGCCGAAGGCTTCGACATCGGCCTAGCCTGCGGTGGCCAGCTCCACCTCTTCGTGGACAGGCCCACTTTGCCCGCCAGTCTGCTCGACGCCATCGAAGCCAACCGGCCCGTTGCCCTGGCAACAGTTATCACTGGTCCCGAAGCCGGCGTTCGACACGTCGTTTCCACTGACCACGCAGTGCAGGCCGCGGGCCTGCTTAAGGGCGGGCGCATCCCACAGCTCGAAACAGACGCCAAAGCACTCCTGGCCAGGGGTGCATCCGAGCTCAAAACCTACGACCAAGGCGACGTCTTCATCCAGACGTTTGCGCCGGCCGCCGAGATGTACGTCTTCGGCGCCGCCGACTTCAGCGCCGCGGTGGCCACAATAGGCAAGTTCCTCGGCTTCCACGTCACCGTCGTGGACCCACGGTCCGTGTTCGCGACCAAGGAGCGCTTCCCCGACGCGCACCAAGTCGTCGTCGAGTGGCCCGACAAGTTCCTGGCCAAGGCCCCCATCGGGCCCAGCACGGCCATCGTCATCCTGACCCACGATCCCAAGTTCGACCTCCCGGCCCTGACCTACGCCCTCAAGACCGACGCCGGTTACATCGGCGCCATGGGCGCCAAGCGCACCAATGAGGAACGCTTCCGGAAGCTGCGCGAGGCCGGCTGCACGGAAGAGCAGCTGGCGCGCATCCACGCCCCGATTGGCCTGGACATTGGCGGCAAGAGCCCGGAGGAAACAGCGGTCTCCATCGCCGCCGAGATCATCGCCTTCCGCAACGGCAAAGCCACCCGGTGAGTCCTACGCGGACGGCGACTCGGCGACGCCCCGCGGTGACAGCGGCTTGATCCTGGCCTTCACCGTCAACGGCGAGCCGTGCCGGGTGGAGATTGCGCCTGACCGGCTGCTGATCGATGTCCTGCGCGAGGACCTGGGTCTGACTGGGACGAAGGAGGGTTGCAGCATCGGCGTCTGCGGCGCCTGCACGGTCCTCATCGACGGCCAGAC
>DAIUFO010000194.1:6020-7119 GCA_036844545.1 Chloroflexota bacterium | reverse complement strand
ACGTCTTCAACGAGCCGCGCATGGCCTACCCCTTTGGTACGCACATCGCGGTGGTCGAAGTCAAGCCCGACACGGGCGAGGTGGAGTTCTTACGCTACGTCTCGGTGGACGACTGCGGCAACCTGATTAACCCGCTGCTGGTCGATGGCCAAGTGGTCGGCGGGGTGGCCCAGGGCCTCGGCCAGGCGCTCTACGAGGGCGTGGTTTACGACGAGAACGGCCAGCTCGCCAGCGGCACCCTCATGGACTACGCCGTCCCTCGTGCCAGCCACATGCCAGCCATGACCCGCGACCACACCATCACGCCCACGCCGCTCAATCCGCTCGGCGTCAAGGGCGTCGGCGAGGCCGGCACCGTCGGCTCGCCGCCAGCTATCCTGAACGCTATCGTCGACGCGCTCGTGCCCTTCGGCGTCACCAACATCGACATGCCGGCCACGCCGCCGAAGATTTGGGCAGCCATCCAGGCATCAAAAGTCCCCTCGCCCGCCGCTGCGGGAGAGGGCTAGGGTGAGGGAACCCCAATGCAAGTGACCATCACCGTCAATGGCGTCAAGCGCCAAGCCGAGGTCCAGCCGCGGCTGCTGCTCGTGCACTTCCTGCGCGAGAACTTGGGCCTCACCGGCACCCACGTTGGCTGCGACACCAGCCAGTGCGGCGCTTGCACGGTCCACATCGACGGCAAAGCCGTGAAGTCGTGCACCGTGTTCACCGTGCAGGCAAACGGCGCGGAGATCACCACCATCGAAGGCCTGGCCAAGGATGGCCAGCTCCACCCGGTGCAGGAAGGCTTCCGCGAGAAGCACGGGCTGCAGTGCGGCTTCTGCACGCCCGGCTTCATCATGAATGCCGTCTACCTGCTGCAGACCAACCCCAGCCCCACCGACGACGAGATCAAGATGGCGCTGGAAGGCAACCTGTGCCGCTGCACCGGCTACCTGAACATCGTCGAAGCCGTCAAATGGGCCGCGGAGCAGATGCGAGCTTAGCTTCCTTTTGCCGTAGGGGCAGGCCCTCAAGGCCGCCGCGGCCGGAGCCGTTCCTCGACGGCGACGATTATGTCCCGGCTAGCGTCGGCGTGGGATGGCGCCATCCCATT
>DAIUFO010000194.1:0-6010 GCA_036844545.1 Chloroflexota bacterium | reverse complement strand
CTCCGGGCTAGGTTCGAGCCCGGTGCCCCCCACGAATCGTCGCAGCGGGCCTAGCGAATAGTCGCGCTGAACGTAGAACCGCCGAGGCCGCTCCCATTCGAAGCAGCAGGAGCCGTTCTTCGACGGCGACGATCATGTCTACTCCGCTAGCGTCGCCGCGGGATGGTCCCATCCCATTCGGACAGCGGCGCCGGGTGCGACTGCCAGCTGCCGTCGCCGTCGGGGCGGCCCGGCAGCGACCCGCGGCCCGTGAGCCACAGCAGCGCCGCCCACGGCTCCAGGTCCGACGGCGCCCATGGGAACAGCCGCCGCAGCACCAAGCCAGACAGCTCCGCCGGCGCTTCGAACGTCAACCCCAGCCCCGTGGCGATGTCGTGCGTGTGCAGCAGCAGCTCGTTGGAGCTCAGCGCCACGAACCCCTGCGCGTCGGCCATGCCGGCCGGGTGGAACCCCCGCTCGTTCGGTGGAGTCGCGGAGGCGACCCGCGCCAGGATCGTCGCGGAGTGCTCCATGGAGGCGATCAAGTCGCTCACGGATGCCGTCGGGTTGCCCGCACGCACGCTGTTCAGCCGCTGCTTGGAGCGCATCGCCAGGTTGGTGCCGTGGAACAGCGGCGCGTTTACCATGTGGTCCAGCGTCGCCCGGCAATCCCAATCCAGCGTTCCCGCCTTGGCCGACCAGTCACGGTCGGCGGCGGGCGCCAGCGTCTCTCGCGCCACCCCCGCCGCTTCAATCAGATGCCGGGGCTCCAACGGTACGTTCTCTGCCATGGGCCAACAGCGTAGCATCAGCCGCCGCTGCTGCTATGTTGGCCGGCGCTGTATTCCCCGGTTATGAGTGCTGGCCAGCTTGCGCCATTCGGTGATGATCACGTCCGGCCGGTACAGGCGCTCTTTCTCCCAGCCGCCTTCCTGGGCGTAGAACACCTCCATGGCCTCGCGGGCCGTCACGTCGTCCACGTTGAAGGTGTCGATGACCATGTGCTTCCAATAGGTGGCGATCTCCTGGTGGAACAGCCGCGCATCCTCGGCGGAGGCGACGTGCTTGCCCCAGGTCACGAAGTACATGTGCGACCGCTCGTCCACGGGCACGTACCACTCGAACTGGATGATGCCCGGCGCCGGAAACGGGTCCACCTTGAGGCCGCACGGCAGCCACATCGACGTATCGGGCGAGCTCCTGCCGCCCGCGCCGGCCTGCGCCGGCTGAACGCGTGAGCTGACCTTCACCCCCTCGATCTCCGCCTCCCACACCGGCGTCCGGGCGCCGCTGCCCTTCATCACGCCCTTGGGCTTGCCCTCCTCCGCCACCACCATGCCTTCGCGCGACTGGAGGATCGTGGCCAGCGGCATCGGCCGGCGCAATCCCACTATCAGCGGCGAGTTGCGATGGATGTAGATGTGCGAAGCGTCGAAGCCGTTTTCCGCCGCCAGCCGCCAGTTGCTGTGTACGACCGAGCGCTCGCCGTCCGGGAACAGCTCCATGTCAGCGTCCAGCAGCCCCGGCTGCACGTCCTCCAGCAGCGGCGGCGGCTCGATGTCGCCCACGAAGGCGAACACGATGCCCTTCTGCTCCTGCACCGGGTAGGTCTTCAGCCGCAGCTTGCCGACCAGCGAGCTCTCCGGGTCGGTGATGATCGCCACCAGCGCGCCGTCCCGCAGGTCGTAAGTGAAGCCGTGGTACCAGCAGCTGATGGTGTTCTTGGTGTGGCATTCCGGTCGCACGGAAAAAGCCACGCCGCGGTGCAGGCAGCGGTCCTGCACGGCATACACCACGCCGTCGATGCGCTTCAGCAGCACAGCCTCGCCCAGCAGGCGCACGGCTTTGACTTCGCCGTCGGCCAGCTCCGCGCTGAACAGCGCCGGGTACCAATGGTTCCGAAAGCCGAGGCTCGCCTCCAGGTAAGGCTTCCACGGCTTGCGCGTGGCGGCTGAGCTCAGCTCGCGTTCGAGCTTCGCGGGATCAGACATAGGCCGGAAGGGTATCACCAGCAATCCCCTCTCCCGCCGCGGCGGGAGAGGGTTAGGGTGAGGGAACTCGGGCATGACGTCTTTTCCTCAATTCCGCATATACCCGCTCCGCCGTCACCGGCAGCTCGTCGAGCTGCAGCCCCACCGCGTCGTAGACCGCGTTGGCGTAGGCCGCGGGCAGGGCCAGGTTGCTGAGCTCCGACGCCTGCTTCGCCCCATATGGCCCCGGCCCCGGATCGTCGGTGATGAGCACGGCCTGGTGCTCGGGCAGGTCGGCTATCGTGGGCAGCTTGTACTCGTGCAGGCCGGGCGTTTCCACCCGCCCGTCGACCAGGCGCAGCTCCTCCATGGCGGCCGCGCCCAAGCCCATCAGCATGCCGCCCTCGATCTGGCCGGTCACTCCGATGGGGTTCAGCACCGTCCCCACGTCGTAGGCGCCGGTGACCCGGCGCACCTTCACCTGCCCCGTGTCCGAATCGACCTCAACCTCCACCACCTGGGCCGCGAAGCACGTCGTGCTCAGCGGGCTCCAATCCTCGTACCGTGCCTCGGAGGTCAGAGGCGCCAGCTCCCCGAACGCCACCGCGCGCCCATCAAAGCGGCACAAACCGTCCGCCAGCTCGATTGCGTCGATCGAACAGTCCAGCGCCTGGCTCGCCCGAGCCAGCAGCTGCTGGCGAAGCTCGCCGGCGGCGCGAACGGTGGCTTGGCCCGCGCCGTGGGTCACCGAGCTGGCGGAGCTGCCGCGGTCCCACAAGCCCGAATCGGTGCCCACGACTTCGACGCGCACGCTTTCTGCCGGCAGTCCGAGCTCCTCCGCCACGATTTGCGCCAGGATGGTGTGCGAGCCCGAGCCTTGCTCGAACACCGCGGTCCGCAGCGTGACGGTGCCGCTGGTGTCCAGCTCCAGCCGGGCCGTTGACGCCCCGGGACCAATCGGGCTCTGACAGAAGGCCAAGCCCCGCCCAACGTGAGGCGCCTTGGGGCTGTCCCAGCCCGACGCTCGGCGCACCGTGTCCAGCACCTCCCGCACCCGGACCGACGACCAGCGCGCCCCCTCAACCCCCAGGTCGCCCGTCCGAACGCCGTTCTTCAGCCGGAACTCGAACGGCTCGACGCCCACCTCTCGCGCCAACCTGTCGACCTCGACCTCGCAAGCGAACACCATCTGCAGGCCGCCCGGGGCGCGCATGTGCCCGCCCGGCACGTGGTTGGTGTACGCGATCAGGCTCTCGAATTTGTGGTTGGGAATCTGGTACACGCCATGGACGTAGTGGCCGCAGGCCAGCTCGGCGTTGGCGATTGGCTTGTGCCCGGCATAGGCGCCGCTGGCCAGCACCACCTTCACGTGGCGCGCCACCATCGTGCCGTCTCTGTCCACGCCGGTGCGGACGGTGATCCAGGCACGGTGGCGGGGATCGCCCGCCTGCATGTCCTCCACGCTGGACAGCAGCAGCCGCACCGGCCTGTGCGCCGCCTTGGATAGGAAGTAGGCCAGCGGGACGTGCATCGGCGAGCCCTTGCCGCCGAAGTCACCGCCCACATACGTCGGCTCGACGACGATCTGCTCCGCCGGCAGGTCGAGGTCGCGGGCCAGCAGCCCGCGCAGCACGAACGGCGACTTGGTGGAGGCCCACACCCGGACGGTCCCATCCGGCTCCGCCGACACCACGCAGGCGTGCGGCTCGATGTAGCCCTGGTGCTGCGCCGGCGTGTAGCAGCTGTGCTCCAGCACCAGGTCGGCCTCGCGGAAGCCCCGCTCTACGTCCCCGCTCTCTTCCACCTGGTACGAGCACAGGTTCGGGATGTCCGGCAGCTCCGTTTGTGGTGCGCCGCGGCGATAGCTGGCGAAATCCGGATGCAGGATGGGCGCGCTGGCCGCCATAGCCTCGAACGGGTCGAACACCGCCGGCAGATCGTCGTACTCGACGTCGATCAGCCGGAGGGCCTCTTCCGCCGTCTCGCGGTCCTCGGCAGCCACCGCCGCGACCGGATCCCCAATGAAGCGGACGGTATCCGCGCACAACACCGGGATGTCGGCTATGGCCCGTCCGAACAGCGCGCCGCCGGTGTCGCGCCCGGTCAGGACCGCATGCACGCCCGGCAAGCGCTTGGCCCGGCTCGTATCGATGGCCACCACACGCGCGTGCGCCAGCGGACTGCGCAGGATCGCCCCCCACAAGCACCCCGGCACCGGCACGTCAGCGGTAAACGTCGCCTGCCCCGTCACCTTCGGCACCCCATCCACCCGGGGCAGAGGCGCCCCGATGACCGCGCTCATCTCATGTATCCCCTCGCCCGCCGCGGCGGGAGAGGGCTAGGGTGAGGGAACCCACCTCTCGTCCACGGCGCCCCTCCGCCGCCGCAACTCCCGCTGACACAACACCGCCTGCTCCACGACGTCCGCTGCGAAGCCGCCCCGATCGGCATAGCTCGTCCGGTCGGAAGCATCCACCTTAGCCACCGTCACCCACGGCCCAGGCCCAAACAGAGACGCCTCGAACGCCCCCAGCTCGTCCACCGTCGTTGCCCGCGCGATGCCGGCCGCCCGGGCCATCCCCGCCAGGTCCGTGCCGGTCGTCGTGGCTGTCGGCACCTGGCCGTCGCCAGTCGTCACGTAATGGCCGTTGTCGAACACGATAATGCCCAGGTTGGCCGGCTGGTAGCGCGCCACGGTGGTGAACACCCCCAGCGCCATCAGCATCGAGCCGTCGCCCTCGATGGCCACCACCCGCTGGTCGGGGCAGGCCAGCGCCAGGCCCAGGCACATCGGCGAGGCGTACGGCATGTCCATGTTGTAGATGGTCGCCTGATCCGGTGACGCCCGGTGCAGCTCGTACCCCGCCAGGCCCGGGCTGACGATCACCGCGGCGCCGGCGCGCACCCGCGCAAAGGCCGCGATGCACTCGATGCGGTTCAGCTAGGACCTAACGCGCATTCTGCAGGAAGTCGGTCACCAGCCGGTTGAACTCGCCGGCGTGCTCTACCTGCGCCCAGTGGCCGCACTTCGGGAAGATGTGCATCCGCGCGTTCTGGAACGTCCGCGCCATCAGCAGCCCGATGTCCAGCGCGCCAAACCGGTCGTCGATGCCCCACAGCACCAGCGCCGGGCACGCGACCTTGTGCAGCTGGCCGGTGAGGTCCTCCTTCGTCGGCGGCTGAGTAGACATAACCCGCACCGTATCGGGGTCGATGCTGGCTTGATAGCGCTCCTCCAGGATGGCCTCAGTCAGGAACGAGGAGTCGTACAGCAGCGTCTGAATGAGCGTCCGCATCTTCTCGCGCGACGGTCCGTCGCCCTTGTAATAGCTGCCGATCAGCTTGATGCCCTCCAGCGGCATGGGGCAGAACAGACTCTGGCTCACCGGCGCGCTGCCGATGACCACCAGCTTGGAAACGCGCTCCGGCGAGTCGATGGCCAGCTTGATGGCCACCTGGCCGCCCATGGAGTTGCCCACGAAGTGGGCCTTGTCGATGCCCAGCTTGTCCATGAAATCGCGGAACACGCCCGAGCAGTAGGTGAGGCGCCCGCCCTCGATCACCAGTTTCTCCGACCCGCCGTACTGCGGCATGTCCACCAGCAGGCAGCGGAAGTGGCCGCCGAAGGCGTCGACGTTCTGCTTGAAGTTGCTCCAGCTGCTGGCGCCAGGGCCGGCGCCGTGGATCATGATCAGCGGGTAGCCGGAGCCGACGTCGTTGTAGTGGACCTTGATCCCGCCGGCTTGGACGTCGTGCGCGGTGGCTTCTTGGCTGGCTACGGCCATCAAATCCCTCCCACGTCGAATTGGATCACGCCGAAGCCCGTGAGCCATTCGGCCACCGGCTCGTAGGCCAGCACCTCGGCCGGGGCGTCACCCACCATGGCGGCCACGGTCAGCCAGTTGCGCAGCTCGTGGGCCCCATTGCCTGCCGTCTCCTCCAGGCGCTCCTCCGACCACTCGTGGGCGAACGAGCTGGCCTGCCCCTGCTTCATCACCTCCAGGAACAGCTGGTCGAACTCGACGTTGATCGGCCCGGTGGGCTCCAACAGCAGCGGCGGG
>DAIUFO010000193.1:0-7130 GCA_036844545.1 Chloroflexota bacterium | reverse complement strand
GGTCTGCACGTCGTAGTAGCGGTTGCGCTCGACGAACAGGTTGGAGAAATAGCGGCCCATGTCAGTCGCGCCGAAAGCCGGGCTGATGACCTCGAAGGTGTGCTGCCGCCGGAAGGCCACTCCCTGATCCGTGTATTCCTGTACGCGCTTAGCAGCGAACTCCTTGACCGGCCGGTAACTGCAGCCCGAGTGGATCATGGCCAGCGTCTTGGCCGGCCGCTGCTGGGCCATGTGCAGGATGACGTTCGATCCGACCGACAGACCGACCAGGATCGCCGCCTCGCCGGCGGATTGATCCACGGCTTCCCAGCACGCTTGGGCCACGTCGGGCATGGTCAACTCGGGGCTGGCCGTAGGCGAACGGCCGTAGCCCGGCAGATCGATGCCGATGCAGCGGAACCAGGTGGAGAAGTGGGCCATCTGGTACAGCCAGCAGCTATGGTCGTACGGATTTGGATGGACGAAAACGATGGGGCGGCCTGTCTTACCGAGCTGCTCCCAGTTCAGCGCTGCGTTGATGTGCTCTGCCATGGCGGCATTATGCACGCCGCCGCCGGCCACACCACGCTGGTGAGACGTCTAGGTAAAACGGGCTAGAGCATTTTCTGCTAGTATGGGCGGGACTTTGCTGACGGCTCGCCAGCAGACCGGCCAGATCGGAGAGTGCGAAACCGACTGGCAGACGCGGTCTGCACGAGACATGGCCCAGTGCAGTGCCATCTCGTGGTGAGCGGAAGGGGGCGCATAGCGTTGATAACGCCGCACGGAGCAACGATCTGACGGCCGGATGGTTCGGGTCACTGCCGAAGCCCTGGGACGATGAAGCCCAGAGATACGGCAGCATCTCGTACCCCACGGCCACAGCCATCCCGTTCCAGACTGCTACCTACAACCCCATCTACGGCCTCACTACCCGGCTCTCGATGCCGCGGCGACGGGTCGCGCTCCGCTCCCGGAGCAGCTCGTACCGGCACATCACGCACGGGCTGACGCTGGTGCTGGCTCTTGGCGTCCTGGCGGGCAGCTTCTTCCAAAATCAAGAGGCGCCGGCCGGCGGGCCTGCCTTTGACGTGTCGGACCCGCAGGCTCGGGCTGCCGTCGTGGCCAGGGCGATCCCCTTCACCCAGAAGGCTGTCGCCGCGCCGGAAGTTTCGGCCCAATTGTTGATACTCGAGACGCCGGCGGCGCCGGAGCCGCCGCCAGTCGCCAAGCCTGCACCAGAGCTCAAGACCTACGTGGTCCAGGATGGGGACAACCCCTACGATCTGGCCACGGTCTTCGGCATCGGTGAGGAAACGTTCCTGGGCGCCAATGGCCTGGATGCCGACAGCGTGCTGCAGATTGGCGAGCGCTTGCTGGTGCCACCGGTGAACGGCGTGGTCGTGACGACGCAGCCGGGCGACAACCCCAAAGCGATTGCCGACCAATGGAAGCTCGACCTGGCCGCTCTGCTGTCGATCAACAAACTCGCCACCGGCGTGCAGGCGCTGCTGCCCGGCGAACCCCTGATGCTGCCTGGGGCTGCTCCGGTGGTCCACCTCTTTGGCGACACGGCCAGTACGGACGCGCCGCCTATGGATCAGGCGGTGCTGAAACCGGTGCCCGCGGCCAGCCCGAGGGGCACCACGCTCCTGCCCGCGCCTCCGCCGGCCAGCACGCGCGGCGCTGTCCGGCGGTCCGGCCCGAACAACTTCCCCTACGGCCAGTGCACCTGGTGGGCGGCGCAGTCCCGGCCCGACATCGGCGCGAACGTGATCGGCAATGCCTCCAGCTGGCTCTACTCGGCTCGAGCCTCGGGCCTGCCGACCGGCTCGGTTCCACGCGTAGGAGCTATCGTGGTGTACCAGCCGGGCGCTCAGGGAGCGCAGTGGACGGGCCACGTAGCCTACGTGACCTCGGTCGCCGGCGACGGCGTGCGCTTCACCATCAGCGAAATGAACTTCCCCTACTGGGGCTCCGTCACCCGCCGCGCCTCCTGGACCGGGCCGGGCGTCGGCTTCATCTACTAGGGCAGGCGATGGGCCGATGATTGGACGGTTGGATCACGTCGCGATCAGCGTCCACGATCTCGAACGCTCGATCGCGTTCTACGGCCGCCACTTCGGCCTGGAGCATTACTTCACCCAGGAGCGGGTGGCTCCGCGCCTGCAGGCCATCGCCTATCTTCGCTCGCCTCAGGGCGTGGTGGAGCTGATGCACATCCCGGATCACCACATGGGCTCGGGCTTCCACTTCTGCTTCGTGACCGAGGACTTCGACGCCGACTACGGCCGCCTGGTGGCCGAGGGCGTGCCGGTCAAGTCCGAGCCGCGGCCGACCGCGGCGCGCGAACCCTCGGAAGCCGGCTGGCTGCGCTGCGTCTTCAGCGGGCCCGACGGCGAAGAAATCGAGCTGCGCGGCCGGAGCGCCGCCCAACCGGCATAGCCAGAGGGTTACGGGAGTCAGCCGCTCGAGGGTGAGAGCCGTGCCCGCCGCGAGACGATGAGCGCGTGAACCAGTGCGGCGGCGATGAGGGCAAACTCGATCGTCACCGCCCATCTGCCCAGGCCACGGGGGTTGGGCCGGCCGATACCATTCCAGCCGGCAAGCGTGGCAACCGTGGCCAAGACGATCAGGACGTCGACCAGCATCCGTACTCGCGGTCGCGCGCGGCTCGCAGCCAGGAACACGATCGCCAGCACTACGAACACGACGAGGTTCGCCACAAACAGTTCGGGCAGGCGGGGGCCAATGAGCTTGGCGATGCTGCCTGGCGACGGACCAGGCGGCGGATTACCCGCGGGCGCGCCGGGCGGAGGCCCAGTGCTGACAAACCGGCCTCCGAACAGCACGAAGTCGAGCGCGAAATGCAGGATGCCGACGGCCAGCGTCAGCAGGGCCACCAGGGCCGCGAGCACGATCCTCATCAGCTTCAGTCTACGCGCGCAGGGCCGGCCAGGCATGATTTTCGTCTAACTGTGATCCCGCCGCGGCCCGCCACGGCCGTGGTGCACGCTGCCGTGGGCGCGCGTCACCGTGCTACGATGCGGCTCAAAGATCCCACCAAGCAGGAGGCACAACCATGGCCAAGATCCGGCATATCGCCATTCGAGCCGAGGACCCTGACGCGACCGCCAAGATGTTCGTCGAAGTGTTCGGGCTGGAGTTCATCCAGAAGCGCGCCCACGGCCCCGTCGACCTATCCGACGGCGACGTGAACATCACCGTGCTGCCGATGAACATCGGCGCCGAGGGCCGCGAGATCCGCAAGGGCTACGAGCACATCGGCTTCAGCGTTGAGGACCAGGAAGAGACCCACCAGCGGCTCCTCGCCCACGGCGCCAGCGAGCTGAATCCCGTGGCGCTGGGCGATGCCTACTACGAGTCCAAGTACAAGTCGACCGAGGGGTTGGTCATCGACGTGGGCCACTGGCGGGGCACCAGCCCAATCGGCGGCAAGGAAGCGGTCGGGGCAGCGAAAGACTAGCCTGCCTATGCGCAGGGCACAAGCACCAGGCCAGGGGACTGAAAACGTATGGCCGATCTGCAACTGAGCCTCGTCATGGGGCCGAATCCCCGATCAAGCCCGGTGCTCGACGGCGCCATCAAGCCCGAGGGCATCGAGTTCACGCCGACGCGCATGCACCCGTCCGAGATTTTCTGGAGGCAGCTCAGCTTCCAGGAATTCGACGTGTCCGAGATGTCGATGTCGTCGCTGCTGATGGCGATGGCGCACGGCAATCGGGACTGGGTGAGCCTGCCGATCTTCACGTCTCGCCACTTCTTCCATACCTGGGGCTGGGCGCGGACGGCGGCCGGTATCGAGCGCCCTGAGGACCTCAAAGGCAAGCGGGTAGGCGTGCCGGAGTATCAGCAGACGGCGGCGCTGTGGTCGCGCGGGGCGCTCAAGCATGAGTGGGGCGTGGAGCCCACGGATATGGAGTGGCACATGGAGCGCCCGCCCGAACGCAGCCACGGCGGCGCAACCGGTTTCAAGCCCCCCAAAGGGCTGCGCTTCCACTACATCCCGGAGAACAAGAACATCGGCTCGATGCTGGCCTCCGGCGAGCTCGACGCAACGCTGCTGTACGTGGCCAACGTCAACCTGGTTGACCGCAGCCGGCTTCGCCTCGAAGACGATCCCCGCTTCCGGCTGCTGTTCGATCCGCAAGCCGAAGGCCGGCGTTACTTCGCCAAGACTGGCCTGTTCCCCATCAACCACGGGATGGTGGTGCGGCGCTCCATCGCCGAGAAGCATCCCTGGGTGGTGCTGAACATCTTCAACGCCTTCCAGGAAGCCAAAGCGCAATCGCTCAGGCACTTACGCGAGCTGGCCGAGCCCTTCCAGACGCTGGGCTACCTGCCGGCCGAAGCCGCGGCTGGCCTGGCCAAGGACCCCTACCCCTACGGCGTGAAGTCCAATCGCAAGGTGCTGGAAACCATCGCCGTCTATTCGCACGAGCAGGGCCTGACCCCACGGGTGCTGGACCTCGGTGAGGTCTTCGCGCCGGCAACCATGGACCTCTAGGAAGCGCGCCTATGCTGAGCCACGAGGACAACGAGCTCCTTGCCCGAGTGGGACCGGGCACGATGATGGGCGACGTGTTCCGCCAGTACTGGCTGCCACTCCTGCTCTCGACTGAGCTGCCCGAGCCCGACGGACCACCCCTCCGGGTGCGGGCGCTGGGCGAGGACCTGGTGGCGTTCCGTGACAGCGACGCCCGGGTGGGGCTGCTGGACGCGAACTGCGCCCATCGCGGGGCGTCGCTGTTCTTCGGGCGGAACGAGGAGTGCGGCCTGCGCTGCGTCTACCACGGCTGGAAGTACGACGTGGCCGGCCGCTGCGTGGACATGCCCAACGAGCCGCCGGAAAGCAATTTCAAAGAGAAGGTCCACCAGCGCGCCTACCCCTGCCGAGAGCGCAACGGGCTGATCTGGACTTACATGGGTCCTCTAGCGGAGCCTCCCGACCTGCCGGCACTGGAATGGAACATGGTCGCCGAAGCCCAGCGCTACATGTCCAAGCGCTATGAGGAGTGCAACTGGGCGCAGGCGGTCGAGGGCGGCATCGACTCCAGCCATTCGGGCTTCCTCCACAGCAAGCTGAACACGGATGAGTACACCGGCGAGCAGCGCAAGGGCTTCCTGATCAAGGATCAGGACAAGCACCCACGCTTCGAGGTGGTGGACACCGAATACGGCGAGTTGGTGGCGGCCAGACGGACCGTCGACGACGATCGGTACTACTGGCGCATCACGCAGTTCCTGATGCCGGCCTACACCATGCTGCCGCCCTACGGCCAGGATCCCATGAGCAGCCACTTCTGGTTGCCCATCGATGACTGCACCACCATGGCCTGGACGATCACCTGGCACCCCACGCGGGCGCTGAGCGAGGATGAGCTGCAGCGGATGACAGATGGCTGGGGGCTGCACGTAGGCTTGGACATGCTCCAGAAAGGCGATGCCGCCAAGCCGGGCAGTGAATGGAAGCCGATCGCTTGCCTGGATAACGACTACATGATCGATTGGGAGGCGCAGAAGACACAGGTCTTTTCCGGTTTGCCGTGGGTCGCCATGCAGGACCAGGCGCTTCAGGAGAGCATGGGGCCGGTGTACGACCGTACCCGCGAGCACCTCGGCGTCAGCGACACGGGCATCATCCAAGTCCGGCGGCGCTGGCTGCAGGCGGCCAAGGACCTGCGGCAGCGAGGTGTGACGCCGCCCGGCGCCCCGCGGCCGGAGACCTACCACGTGCGTGCCGCGGCTGTCATCCTGCCCAAGGACGCTGTTTGGGTGGAGGCCGCCGCCGAGAACCTCACCGCCCGCGAGGGCGTGCTGATCCCTTCGGCGTAATTTGTCATGCTGAGCGAAGCGAAGCATCCGCGTCCCCCCGCGCCGGGGAACGGATTCTTCGCTCGACGCTCAGAATGACAAAAGAGCGCACCAACGCGGACCTGATCGCCGAGGTGCTGCACGCCGGCGGCGTGCGCTACGCCGCGGGCATCCCCAGCGGCCAGGTGCTGGCCATCATCCAGGCCATGCGCAAAGCCGGCATCGAGTTCGTGCTGGTCAGCCACGAGGGCGCCGCCGGCTTCATGGCCGACGTCATCGGCCGGGTGTCCGGGGTGCCCGGCGTCGCCGTAGCGACCGTCGGTCCCGGCGCAACCAACCTGACCACGGGCATCGGCAACGCCTTCCTCGACCGCTCGCCAGCGCTGGCCATTACCGGCCAAGTGCCGCGCGCCCAACTTCAACGGCGGGTGCAAATGCGGGTGGACCACCAGGCGCTGTTCCGGCCAATCACCAAGGCCTCGTACCAGCTCGCGCCGGGGTCCGTGGGCCCATGCGTGCAGCAGGCGCTGGCGCTGGCTGCCGCCGAGCCTCCGGGCCCAGTACATTTGGATTTGCCAGAGGACGTGGCCGAGGCGAGGGCGGATGAGGGTCCCTACGCAGTCGCTCGGGCGGGAACGGCGCGCCACGTGGCATCGGAGCAGGACCTCGAGCGGGTGATGGAGCTGCTGCGGAAGGCTAAGCGACCCGTGGCGGCGCTCGGCTTCAGCCTATACCGCTCCGGCGCCCTGCAGGAGTTACGGCAGTTCCTGGAGGCCAACCACCTGCCGTTCGTGACCACCAACATGGCCAAGGGCGTAGTGCCTGAGGACCATCCGCTGTGGCTGGGCGTCGTCGGCCGCGTGCTGCGCAAGACCATCGAGGACTACCTGGCGCAAGCCGACCTGGTTGTCGGCATCGGCTATGACCCGGTCGAGATCAGCTACGAGGAGTGGCTGCCGCCAGTGCCGCTGGTCCACGTGGATGCCGAAGCCGCCGATGTGGACGCGACGGTGCGCGTCGAGCACCAGGCTCTTGGGAACCTGGGCGATGCCGTCCGCCGGCTGGCGGCCATGCCGGTCGCCTCGAACGACTGGGACGACGGCGGATTGGCCCGCTTCCGCGAGCATCTCGAGCGCAGCATCCGGCTGCCGGGCGACGGCTTCCAGCCGTGGCAAGCGCTGGACGTCATGCGCGAGCTGCTGCCGGCAGACGCCATCCTGACCTGTGACGTCGGCGCCCATACACACCTCGTGGCCACGCAATGGCGGGTCACCGTGCCGGAAACGCTGCTTGTCTCCAACGGTTGGTCCTCGATG
>DAIUFO010000192.1:0-7136 GCA_036844545.1 Chloroflexota bacterium | reverse complement strand
CCTCGCCCGCCGCTTTCGCCGTCCGCGTAGGACCGGGAGAGGGCTGGGGTGAGGGAGCTCTGATCTAGCGAGTGTCAAACGCCGGCCAACGCAAGTGGCATCACCAAGAGTCCCTCACCCTGACCCTCTCCCGCAGCGGCGGGCGAGGGGAGTAGCTCGGCAATGCTAGTCCGCCTCGTCCAGCCCAAGCAGCTCCAGGCCAAGCGCCAGGTCTCCCTGGCGCAGGTGCTGGCGCCGTTCGCGGAAGCGGTCGAGACCAGCCCGCATGACCTCGAGGACATGCGCGTGGTGTTCGACTGGGTGCAGTACAAGCATTCCTTCCGTGACGCCTTCCAGGCGCGCCGCTTCGCAGACGAGTGGGGCAAACCGCGCACGGGCACCGGCGAGATCGCCATCGATCTGCGCCAGGTCGAGCCGGAGCAGTTTGCGGAGTGCTTTGCTCGGGCCGTCCATGCCTTGGTCGAGCCCGGTGGCGACGAGGGCCGGCTCTATCTCGAAGAGTTCAAGCCCGGCGCGCAGAGCGTGATCTGGACCTGGAACCTGTTCTTCTGGCAGCACCTCGTCCAGTGGGAGCAGACCTTCTCGGGCGAGTACACCAACGCCCTGCCCGGCGGCGAATCCGACGGCATGAACCTGGACTACGTGCGTGACCAGGTGAGCAACTTTGTGGCTCAGCTCGACGAGCTGGCCAAGCACAACCTCCTGCCGGACGAGATATTTGTGCTGGAGATGGGCGTCGGCAACGGCCTGCAGAGCAAGCGCTGGATCGACGAGTTTCTGAAGCAGTCGCGCGAAGGCGGCAAGCCCTATTACGACCGGCTGCGCTACATCATGAGCGACTTCTCGCAGCACATCCTGGATCACGCCCATCCGCGCGTGGTCGAGCACCTGGACAAGATCAGCCTCATCTCGATGAACGCCCTCGACCCCGAGAGCGCTCTCGGCTTTCTGCGCTACAAGGTGCTGTACGCCCACCTGTGCAACGTCTACGACAACCTGCCCTGCACGGAGATCGCGCGGCTGGACGGCCAGTTCTACGAGGTCGAGATTCGCGCCTACGTGGAGCAGGCGACGGTCGCGGCCTTGTGCCAGGAGTACGGCATCCAGCCGGCGGATCTGCCGCGCGAGATCGAGCGCTTGCTGAAGATCGGGCCGGACTACTTCGCCAGCCAGGAACTGGGCGTGCGTTTTTGGGCCGATGCCTGGCGTGGCCTGCGCCTGGAGGAGCGTTACGTGCCCATCCCGGACTTGGCCGGTTACGCCGTGGCCGACAGGACTACGGGCGAGGAGGTGCTGGGCCTGCTGGAGGAGTTCCACGGGGACGTGCGCTTCCACCTGAGCAACGGCGCCGTGAAGAGCTTCGTCCATACCATTCCGCTGCTGCACCCCAAGGGGCTGTTCGAGGTGCAGGACATCTTCACCACCTCGCTGGACCAGTACCAGCACAGCTTCCGCGGGCCAGGCAAGTTTGACGGCTCGCTGGCCAACTGGGTCAACGGGCCGCTGCTGAAGCACGTCGCCGGCCGCCACGGCTTCAACGTCGAATTCACGCCGTTCACGTATAGAAAGGGCTCGCAGACGGTCATACTGACCACGAGTATGAAGGAATGAGTCCTGCGCGGACGGCGAGTGACAAACGGGTGACCAGTCTACACAAAAAGCTGCTGCCCACCACGGTGGTCGGCTCCTACTCCATCCCCGAGTGGCTGGAGCGGGCCAAGACGGACTACTTCCAGCGGCGCATCTCCAGCGATTACCTGGACCAGATCCACGACGTGGTCATCAAGGCTGCCATCAAGGACCAGGAGCTGGCCGGCATCGACATCGTGTCCGACGGTGAGCTGCGGCGTGACAATATGATCGACCACTTCACCTCGCGCATGCCGGGCGTGGAGATCGATCAGCGGGCCAAGCCCTATTTCTACGACTACTACGAGAGCGTGGTCCGGCACCGGCTGCCGATGGGCCCGCTGCACCTGGCCGACGAGTTCCGGTTTGTACGCGAGAACACCACCCGGCCGATCAAGTTCTCCATCACCGGCCCGTTCTCGCTCATGCGGCGCATCAAGAACGAGTTCTACGGAACCGAGCAGGAGCTGGCCAAAGACATTGCCCGAGTCATGAACCTGGAGCTGAAGGCGCTCGTCGCCGCGGGGGCCGACTACATCCAGGCCGATGAGCCCTATTTCTCGGGCTTCCCGGAGGACATCGGCTGGGGCATCGAGGCCATCAACCTGCTGTTCGACGGCGTGCAGGCGCGCAAGGGCCTGCACATCTGCTACGGCAACCGCTACGGCAAGCCCAACTTCGAGGGCAACTACCGCTATCTGTTCCCCGCTGTGCTGGACGCCCGCATCGATCAGCTCACCCTGGAGTTCGCCCGCAAAGGCCTGGACGATCTCGACCTGCTCGAGCAGTACCCCTTCCCCTTCGAGCTGGGCGTGGGCGTGATCGACGTCAAGAGCGCCGAGGTCGAGACACCGGAACTGGTCGCCTCCCGACTGCGCCAGGTGCTGAAGCACCTCCCGCCCGAGCGGGTCTTCGTGAACCCCGACTGCGGCCTGCGCCACGTCCCGCAGGAAGCCGCCTTCCTGAAGCTGAAGGCCATGGTGGAAGGGGTGGAAATCGTCCGAGCGGAGCTGCACGCCAGGGGCTAGCCCCTCAAATAGCTCGCTGCCGAGCAACCTCCAGTTCAATCGCCTCCAGCACCGCCCGCGCCTGGCCAACGAGTTCTCGTGCGAGCGCTGCATCCGGCTCCGGCAGCTCTCCGGGATAACGCCCGATGGGTCGCCCAGGCCGTAAGAGCCGGCCAGTTCGTTTCAGGGATATTCCAGCCGGGTGGAATCAACCCTCTTAAATGTTCGAGATCGTGGCGGAATGGCACTTCGAGCCCGTTCCAGACCAAGATGGCCTTGAGAGCCTTCTCCGCGCATTGCTGTGCCAGGAAGCAGACGTTGCGGAAATGGCTGCTCTTTTGCAGCAGCGCCTCGGCATCCGCGATGTCCTGCCGAGCGAATTGGAGCCATCGCTGTGTCTCTTCGCGCAGCTTGGGCGAACTCATCTGCGGCCGTGCGGCAAGGCTCCGACCAACGGCGCTTGGTACAAGACCTTGCCCTCTCTGAGAGCAGGCCGCAGCACATCGCCTGGCATGTCGCCACGCCGTGAAATCTCCTCGGGTGTTGTCACGACGATGTCCTTGGGCACCGGCAGGTCGGCCAATATCCGGCGCACTTCGACCGCTGTCTCGTACTTGTTGGCGATTTCGGGAAACACCACCAGCAAGTCAATGTCGCTGTCCGGCCTCGCGTCACCACGGGCAAACGAGCCGAAGAGGATCACTTGCAGCGGGTGGAAGCGCTCGACGATGCGCTTGGTCATGACCGGGATCCAATCAGCCACGTTCATGGTCCGAAGTCTTGCACATCTCATCGACAAATCCCCTATGGGGACATACCATGGGATCGTGGCATCGTATCGCGCCGAACAGGTCGGCAGCTTGCTGCGGCCGGTGGAGCTGTTGAAGGCGCGCGCCGACTTCGCCGAGGGCAAGGTCGATGGCGAGTACCTGCGCTACGAAGAGGACCGCGCCATCCTGGAGATCCTGGCCGTCCAGCGGCAGATCGGGCTCGACGTCATCACCGATGGCGAGTACCGCCGCGGCGCCTGGATGACGGACATGGCCGACTCCGTCGAGGGCTTCGTCAAGCAGAGCGCGATGATGCCCTGGAAAGGGCCCGGCGGCGGGGACGAAGCCAGCTCATCGCACGTGGTTGGGGACAAGCTGCGCCAGCGCAAGCGTCTGACCGGCGACCAGGCGGAGTTCGTGAGGAAGCACGCCGGCGGCCAGCCATTCAAGGTCACCATCCCCAGCCCGTCCGGTTTCATGATCTCCAGCTATCGGCGCGGCGTGAGCGACGGCGCCTATCCCACGGCGGCGGACATGCTGCGCGACCTATCGGCGATCGTGCGGGACGAGGTGGCGGCGCTGGTGGTGGAAGGCGTGCCCTACGTCCAGCTCGACACGCCCCAGTACAGCTACTACGGAGACCCGAGCCTGATGGCGCGCATGCGGGAGGCGGGCTTGGACCCCGAACGAGCGTTGGACGAGGCCATCGTCGCCGACAACGCCGCGGTGGCGGACCTCGATCGATCCGGCCTCACGCTGGCGCTGCACGTGTGCCGGGGCAACTCCCGCAGCCGCTGGGTGGCCGAGGGTGGCTACGACGCCTTCGCCGAGAAGCTCTTTAACGGGCTCGACGTCGATCGCTTTCTCTTGGAGTACGACGATCCCGCCAGGAGCGGCGGCTTCGAGCCACTGCGCTTCGTGCCGCCCAGCAAGATGGTGGTGCTTGGCCTGGTCACAACCAAATCGCCTGATCTGGAGTCGAAGGACGAGCTGAAGCGGCGCATCGACGAGGCCGCGCGCCATATTCCCCTCGAACGCCTAGCCCTGAGCCCCCAGTGCGGCTTCGCCTCCGTGGCCGCCGGCAACCTGCTCGATTGGGACGACCAGCGCCGCAAGCTGGAGCTTGTCGTCGCCACCGCCCGCGAGGTGTGGGGATGAGGCGTCGTCGTCCAGCTTCTAATCTCCCACGACCCACTACTCCTATTACGGCACATCGTTTGCGAGCGTTCGTACGTATTTACTGATGAATGCGAAACATCAACCCACTGAAAGTAAGACCATGGCTGCCCAGCAGGTAAGGGCCGGGCGCCGCTACGCCGAGCGCGTCATCGAGGACATCGACCTCCATGACCCGCGTTCGAAGCACGAAGTTGAAGGCATCGAGGACGAAGCTGGCGCGGACGACGCGCTGGCAACCTACCTCCGCGAGATCCGGCCGGTGTCGCTGCTTACGGCCGCGCAAGAAATCGAGCTGGCCAAGCGCATCGAGGATGGCGATGAAGACGCCATGCAGCACTTCATCCTGGCCAACCTGCGCCTGGTGGTGAACATCGCCAAGAAGTATCAGGGCCGCGGCTTCTCCCTGCTCGACCTGATCCAGGAGGGCAACATCGGCCTGATGCGAGCCGTCCAAAAGTTCGACTGGCGGCGAGGTTTCCGGTTCTCCACCTACGCCACATGGTGGATCCGGCAGGCCATCACCCGCGCGCTGGCCGAGCGCAGCCGGACGATACGTCTGCCCATCCTGATGGGCCAGGCCATCACCAAGGTGCGCGATGCGAGCGAACGCCTCACCCAGCGGCTGGGCCGCGATCCTACGGAGGAACAGGTGGCCGCGGAGCTGGGAGTCTCCGTGACCGAGCTGGACGAGATGCTGCGCAGCTCAGCCGCGCCGGTCTCACTGGAGACGCCGGTCGGCGAGGACGAGACTGACGTCTTAGGCGATCTGCTGCCGGACGAGAACGCGATCGCCCCCGAGGAGCGCGCTTTCGAGCGCACCCTCAAGGAGGAGGCCAACCACGCCCTGGAGGAAACGCTGAGCCACCGCGAGCGATTGGTGCTGCAGCTGCGCTTCGGCCTCGGCGACGGCCAGGTCTACCCGCTCGAAAAGATCGGCGAGCAGCTCGGCCTCACCCGCGAACGCGTCCGCCAGATCGAGAACGAAGCCCTCCGCAAGCTCCGTTCAGCGGCCGCCACGGCGCATCTGAAGGAGTTCCGCTAGAAGGGAATCATTCAGCCTAAACCCATCGCCTGGCTGGCAGCGGACATCGTCTGCCGCGCCATGGGCCGGATTCGATCGGCGCTGTCCTTCAGGATGCCCTCGACGTAGGAGGAATCCTTGGACAGCTCGGCAAATTTGTCCTGCAGCGGCCGCAGACCATCGACCACCAGCTCGGCCACTTCTTTCTTGAGGGCGCCATAGCCCTGGCCGGCGAAGTGCTCCTCGAGCTGCTCGCGCGACAGGCCGGAGAACAGCTGATGGATGGTCAATAGGTTGAACAGCCCCGGGCGCCCCTCGTCGAAGCGCACCTCCCGGCCGCTGTCGGTAACCGCGCGCATAATCCGTTGGCGGATGGTGTCCGGCGGGTCGAGCAGGAACACGCAGCCGTTGGGCTCGCTCTTACTCATCTTCTTGGTGGGCTCCTGCAGCGACATGATCCGCGCGCCCTCCTTGCGGATCCAGGCCTCCGGCACCTTGAACACCTCGCCGTAGTGGTGGTTGAAGGTCTGGGCGATGTCGCGCGTCAGCTCGATGTGCTGGCGCTGGTCCTCGCCCACGGGCACGCCGTCCGTTTGGTACAGCAGGATGTCCGCGGCCATGAGCATCGGGTAGGCCAGCAAGCCGACGCTGGAGCGATCCTTAGTGTCGGCGGCCTTCTCCTTGAACTGGGTCATGCGGTGGGCCCAGCCCATGGGTGTGACGCAGTTGAACAGCCAGGCCAGCTCGGTGTGCTCTTTGACGTGCGATTGGATGAAGATGGCGGTGCTGGTCGGGTCCAGGCCGGCGGCGACGTAGATCATGGCCAGCTCACGGCCGCGGCGGTGAAGCTCCTTGGGATCCTGCGGGACGGTAATAGCGTGGAGATCGACGATGCAGAAGATGTTGTCGTTCTCGTGCTGCGCCTCGACCCAATTCTTGATGGCGCCCAGATAGTTGCCCAGGTGCATCTCGCCGCTGGGCTGGATGCCGCTGAAAACCCGCTTCTTGCTGCTCTGAATGCTCATGCCAGCCTAATTGTGGAGCATCAGCCAACCCATCAGGGGGATGACCTAACCAAGGCAAGCACATCCAACGTTACCTTTTGCTGAAGTGCGCATGCAAAAGTTCAAACCCAACCGCAAGCTGACCCTGTCTATCCTCGCCATGGGGCTGTCCGTCCTGCTGGTGGCGCTTGTCCTGCGTCCCAGATTGCTCAAACCGCGGCCGGCCAATCCGCCGCGGATAGTGATGCTCAGCGACCTGTTCCAGGCGGTGGTGGACGACGCGCGGGCCGGCTACCGCGACACAGTCACCATCGAGCCTGAGCGGATCGTGGCGTCCACGACCACGGGCCCCAAAGCCGCCTGGACCGGCGGCAGCGACGCCCTGAGCCAGCTGCGGAGCCAGCTCCGAGAAGCCGGCCTGCCGTCCAATGACGCTGCCGTGCAGTTCCAGCAGCCGCCCTCGCAGACCTCGCGCACGATCTGGTACCTGCTGCCGATCCTGCTGCTGATCATGGTGCTGCTGCTG
>DAIUFO010000191.1:0-7184 GCA_036844545.1 Chloroflexota bacterium | reverse complement strand
TCTCGTAGCGCGTGCCGCTCGACGTCGATCCGACGCCCGTGCACGGCGTTTGGTTCCGACATGTCCCAGCCGGGGCTGAGCCGCTCTTCCGCCCGAAGCGCCCGGCGGACGGCAGGTGGCAGCGTGGCGAAGTCGTCGAGGGCGTCTATCTCGCTGACAGTGAGCAGACCGCGTGGGCCGAGTGGTACCGGACCCTCGCCGAGTTCGAGCTGCCACCGTTACGGCAACTGCCACGCGACCTCTGGCAATTTGACATCGATGTCAACGTGTTGCCGACATCTCGTCGTCGGAGCGGCTTGAGCGTGTGGGCGTCCAGCCTCCGCTTCCCGATCGCAGCCAGTGGCCTGCCTTCCAGATGGTCGGCGAAACGTTGTTCGCCGAGGGCTGGTCCGGTGTCCTCTACCCGGCAGCGGCTCGGCCGACAGCGCTCGCCTTCTGTCTCTTCCGCGCCAGCGAGCGCCTGCCCGGGGTGCGTCCACTGCCACCGCCGGCACGCCATGATGAGTCGCCAGCCCCACCGCGCGGCCTGCGCGCCTGATCGGCAAGTGTCTGAGCGGTCGCGATCAGTGGTGCTACCCATTGTTTGGCGCCAAAATACCGGTGCTATTGGGTTGTTGGGAAATGTCGCCAGGGCAGGCGTTGCGCCCCGCGTGACTGGGTCGGGGTGGCTCAGGCCAGGCGCTCTGTGAGCCGGAGCGGCGCGTCGAGGGTGAGTGTGTCCGGCAGCTCGACTTCGGGTTGGCTGCCGTCCAAGCTCAGGCCAAGGCGCCCGCTTCCTGCCCAATCGGGCTGCGTGGCCAGCGAGAGGCGCGTTTCCATCAGCTGATCCTTCTGCCAGCGACTGGTTGCCGGCAACGGCAGTTGGGCGCTGTGGCCGTTGAACGACAGGCTGAGGTTGTAGTCCCGCTGGGGCGGCTCGGTTGCCTGCCAAAACAGCCGTAGGCTCACTGTCTGGCCGGCGACAGCGCGCGTACGCGGCAGCTCGTAGCCGAGCAGCCGGAGCCCTTGGGGGAAATCGTGCTGCAACCGCCGCGGGATATCCAGCAGACGCGCGTCGGGATGGCTGGCCGGCCCGACCGCCATTTTGCCGATAGGCACGTTCTGGGGCCCCACAGGCGCCTTGCTGGCGATGTCGTACCAGCCGGCCAGGACCTGGTATTCGCCGGGCGGCATGCCGTGCGGCAGCAGCGCCATCTGCACGTCGCGCTCCAGCTGCCCCGGCTGCCACAACGAGGTCGGGTTGTAGCCCAGCCGGGGTTGGTCGTCGTGCCCCGCCCAGACCTGCCCCCGATCGTCGACAACGTGCAGCGAAATGCCCCAGCCAGCGCCCGGCGCCACGGCTTTGGCTGTCCACCACAAATTGATGGGCACGAGCTGTCCCTGATGGGCATCGGCCGGCGGCTGCCAGCCCGCCAGCTCCAACGGTCCGAAGTCGGCACTGGTCGGAATCTTGCCGGCCGCGGCGCCGGCGACTGGCGAGCCGACGGCCAGCGGGCCCAACGTCACAGCCCCCACGCGGGGTGCGCCGTACGACAGGCTTGTCGAGTCCGGACCGATGACACCACCGTCGAACACGACCTCGATCTCCAGGTCGTAGACGCCGGCCGGGGTCCCGGCCGCCAGCGGTAAGTCGAAATCAAGCCGGCGGGGCACAGCCGTGGTCCAGTCATCGGCCGGGAGAGACTCGCTGTCGGCGGCCCAGACCACCTCGCGCGTCATGAGCCGGACGGTCGCGCTGACAGGCCGGGCATTGGCCGCGTTCCCGGTGCGGAAGGCCGCCGAGACGTGCACGTGGTCGCCAGCCAGCGTCACGTCCGCCCCCATCAGCTGCAGCCAACCCGCGTAGCTCACCAGCTCCGCGCGCTGCACCGGCCAGCTCGCGAGGTTCCACTTCCCAGGGGTGAGGAAGAGCCCAATCGCCAGCACGCCTGTTCCGCCAAGGACCGCGAATCCCCTCGCCCGGTCCTGCGCGGACGGCAAAAGTGGCGGGCGCGGGAGTCTCAGTGCAGGGCTTTTCGGCCGCACTCCTAGTACTACTCCGTTACGTAGCTCTGAGGCTGCTTGCTTATGCTTGACTTCGAGCTTAGCAATGTCCCTCGCTGGGCCATCAAACATCGTTCGGTCACGCTTGTATGATCGTACATAACGGAGTAGTACTAGGAGTGCCGCCAGCGCCACCAGGCTCAACACCCCAAGGACATCCGCCAGCCGCCGATCGGGGCTCGTCCCAAAGCGCAGGGACACCTTGGACTCCCCTGCCGGAAGTTCGACAGACACGAGCCCGTGTCTGTCCGGCTCAGCGGCGACCGTAACGCCGCTCACCGTCGCCGACCAGCCGGGATAGTAGGCGACTGGCAGCTCCACACGACCCGGCTGGTCGGCTGAAACAGTCGCGCGGATAGCCTCGGGCTCGTGTTGAGTAAGCGACACCTGTACTCCGGGTTCGGTCGAAATCGTGGGCAGCCGCCCCGTCAACTCTGTCTCGATCAGGGGCGAAGTCAACGGGGGCGCGCCCAGCCACTTGGGTGTGAGCTCCCCCTTGGCCGTGGTGCCGAAGGCGCCGGACACTTGCTCGTACTCCGTCACCTCTCCCGGACCGAGCGATGCCGGCAGAGCGAGCTGGTTCACCTCCAGCTTGGCGGTCGCGCCGAAGACCAGAGCAGCGGCAACCAGCACCGCGCCGGCGGGTGCCGCGCCCCTGAGCCGCTGCAGCGGCAACACCAGCCCGCCCGCCAGCGCCGCGACACAGAACGCCATGATGGCCAGCAAGCGGTCGGGGAACTGCAGGAACTGACCGAACGGCAGATGCTCCCAAAAGCCCGTGGCCGGCTTCAGCATAAGCGTGAAGGCGATGGCCGCCAGCGCCGCGAACAGCGGCCCCGCGGCAATGAGCGGGGCGTGGCGCTTCCGCCAGCCAAACCAAGCCAGCGCCAGGAAGCCCGCCGCCCCGGCCAAGGTTTGGATCAGCCCGAGCTGAGCCGGCCCGTTCACGCCCACGTAGCCGGCGTACTGATGCGCCCAGGCCGTGGAAAGCGTCCTCCCCAGCGGCAGCACATTCGTATGGAAGTCATACGCGGCAACGCGGACACGGTCGAGCTGCACGTAGCCTTGTTCGGCCAGCGCCGGCAGCCAATAGGGCGCTGCCAAACCGGCTCCGAGCATGAGAAAGCCCCCCAAGCGGAGCGTGCTGCCCAGCCGCGCCGCCCTCATGGCCAGCAGTCCCGCCAGGGCCAAGCCCAGGAACAGCGTGGCCAACCAGCTGGTCACGGAGTGAGTGGCGATCAGTCCGGCGTAGCAGACCGCGGCCAGCGTGCCGTAGCGTACTCGGCCAGTCCCCAACCAGCGCCAGCAGGCCCAGGCCAGCCATGGCAGCCAGGCCCAGGCGAGCGTCTGGGCCAGCTCACCGTCCAGGTAGGTGTTGACCAGCCGGTAGGGCGCGTATAAGTAGGCTGCCGCGGCGATCAGCCCGCCCCAGCGGCACCACAGGTCGCGGCCAAAGAGGTACATGCCCAACACGGATGCTGCCATGCCGGCGCCGACAGCCGCCTTCAACGCATCGGCGAATCCCAAGCCCAGGAGATGGAACGCCTCGCTCAAGTAGTACAGCAAGGGGGCATAGAAGACGAAGATGGGGTAGCCATAGCCCGCCAGCAGGTCCGGCGCCCAGCGCGGGTACAGCACGCCGCTGCGAATCCCCTGGTCGAGCTCCACCAGCCGATAGAGGTGGAGCAGCCCGTCGGCCGACGCGAACAGCGGGCCGCGTACCAAGGGGGCAAGGGCGAAGGCACACAACGGCAGCAGCAGGAAGGCAGGCAGCCAAACCCTGCCCCCGCCGTCGCGCATCGTTGTTAGACTAGCCTAATCACGCCCGCCCGCGAGCTTGGCCTTCCCATCTCACGCGGGCTTCTCGTTCAGCTTTCCGGCTTGAGCCTGGCCGCTTTTATCCTACGCACGTGGTGGCTGGCGAAGCAAAGCTTCTGGCTCGACGAAGGCTTCAGCGCCGCCCTCAGCGGCGGCCCGCTCTGGTACATCGTCCAGCAAAGCTTCACCAAAGAACCCAATCCGCCCTTCTATTTCCTGCTGCTGCACCTGTGGCGCATTCCCGCCGGCAGCGGTGAGTTCGCCATCAGGTTCCTGTCGGTGGCGCCGGCCGTGGCCGCGGTCCCGCTGCTGTACGCCATCGGACGCCGGCTGGCCGGCAACCGAGCCGGCCTGGTGGCGATGGCGCTGGGCGCCGCCAATCCCTATCTCATCTGGCTGGCGCAGGAGGCGCGCATGTACAGCTGGGCGCTGCTGTGGACGATGCTCGGCGCCTATGCCATGCTGCGTGCGCTCGGCAGCGGGCGCCGAGCCCTCTGGGCGCTGTTTGCCGCGGCCAACTTCCTGGCGGTCTACACCCATCTCTACGCCATCTTCGTCGTCGCGGCCGAAGCGGTGTTCCTGCTGCTGCGCCCACGGCGGCGGAAGCTTGTGCCGGGCCTCGTGGCCGTGGCCGCGCCTATCGTGCTGTTCCTGCCATGGTTCATCTCGATCGCCGCCTTCGCCGGCGAGAGCTCCACCTGGCGCGGTTTCATCGGCGTCTGGGACATGCTGCGCGTGCTTGGCGTCAATTTCGCGAGCCAGGGCCACCTCCCGCCTGGTCTCGACGAGGGGTTCGCGCTGCTGCTGGTCCTCATAGCGGCCGTTGGCATGGTCGGAGCTCGAACTCGAAACTCAGAACTCGAAACTCAGAACTTCGTCCTGCTGTGGCTGCTGCTGCCGATCGCCGCCGTGTACGCGCTGTCGTTCAAAGAGCCGCTGTTCTCGCCACGCTACTTCGTGGTGGTCCTGCCGGCGCTGCTGCTGCTGGCGGGCTCGGGCCTGGCGCGGCTGCCAAGGGCGGCGGGCCTGGCCGGCGTGGCGCTGCTGTCCGCCGGCTCGCTATGGGCCGCCGAGCGTGGCCAGACCGTGCCGTCCTACGCCAAAGAGGATTACCGCCTGGCCGCCTCGTATGTCGGCGTCCGGTCGGCGCCTGACGATGCCATCGCGCTGGTGGCCAACTACATCATCTATCCCTTCGCCTACTACTTCCACGGCGCGGGCCAGGTCGTGCCGCTCGACGTGCAGCCCGACAGCGACCTGGACCCACTGCTGACTCCGCTGGCGCGGCACGACCACGTCTGGTTGGTCGAGGCCCACGACGTGTTCGTCGATCCTCAGGACCGCGTGGGCAAGTGGCTCCGCGCGCGCTACCCGGTGGCGGACGAGAAGTACATCATCGGCATCCACTTCGTCGAATTCGATACCCACCCAACCGTGCCGTTGCTGCCGGCGTCGGCCACGCCCGTCAACGCGCAGTTCCGGGATGGTCCCAAGCTGGCTGGCTATGAAGTCCTGCCCGGCCCGCTGGCTAAAGTCACCCTCTACTGGGCCAGCAGCCCGCCCGCGCCCAAGGACTATCACATCTCCCTCAAGCTGTGGGGACCGAACGCCAAGCTGGCTGGCCAGCAGGATGGTGAGCCGTTGAATGCCGGCCTGCCGTTCACCAGGTTTCCAGCCCAAGGGCTCGTCCGAGACGAGCGCTTCGTCGCGGCCCCACCGGGCGCCTACGACGTGCGGCTGAGCGTGTACCTGCCCGGGCAGCCGGACCTGTTGATGGCAAGCGGCAACGACACCCAGCTCTCGCTGGGCCAGGTCACGCTAACCGGCTAGTTCGAAGTGGTGGCCGTAGCCGTCGCTGTGCGAGTACCGGACGCGGCCCTCTACCGATAGGTTCTCGGCCGTGCCGCCGTCTACGATGGCCATCAGCCGCGCGCCCTCGTCCAGCTCCACGATTGCCAGCGCGTAGGGCGCTTTGTCTTTGAAGCGCGTCGTCGGGACATAGACGATGCTGTAGGTCAGCACCTTGCCGCCGCCGGCGAAAGCCAAGGGCTCTGAGCCGGCCGGCACGTGCTCCAGCGTGGAGCCCGGCAGCGGGATTGTCACCTCGCCCGAGGGAGTACGGTAGCCGGTCAGTCCGCTCCTGATCTCGACGGCCACGCTACGCTGCCTTGCCCAGGATGGTGACCACGCAGGTCGCACCCGACCCGCCTACGTTGTGGGTCAGCCCCACCTTTGGATCCCGCACCTGGCGCTCGCCGGCCGTCCCCCGCAGTTGGAACACAGACTCCACGATCTGGCTCACGCCTGTGGCGCCCACCGGGTGGCCCTTGCCCTTGAGGCCGCCGCTGGCGTTTACCGGGATGCGCCCGTTCAACGCCGTTTCGCCGGCCAGCACCGCCGGGCCGCCTTGGCCGCGCTCGAAGAAGCCCAGGTCCTCGGTGGCCACGATCTCGGCGATGGTGAAGCAATCGTGGACCTCGGCGAAGCTCACGTCCCTGGGCCCGATGCCGGCCATCTTGTAGGCTCGCTCCGAAGCCTTGCGGGCGGACACGAGGCAGCTCATGTCCTCGCGCCGAAACAGCGACAGCGAGTCGCTGGCCTGGCCGAAGCCGAGCACCTTCACCGGCTGGCTGGCCAGATCCCGCGCCCGTTCGCGGGTAGTGATGACCACCGCCGCGGCGCCGTCGGTCACAGGCGAGCAGTCATACAGGGTCAGCGGGTCGGCGATCATCGCCGATTTGTCGATGTCCGCCTCAGTGATCTCGCGGTGGAACTGCGCGTAGGGGTTGTGGACGGCGTTGTGGTGGTTTTTGATGGCCACCGCGCTGAGGTGGGCGCGCGTCGTCCCGAACTCGTGCATGTGGCGCCGGGCCATCAGCGCGAACAGCGACGGGAAGGTCGCGCCCGCCAGCGTCTCGCTCTCCCAGTCGGCGGCTTCGGCCAGGATCTGGGTCGTCTCCTCGATGGGGGTGGAGGTCATCTTTTCGGCGCCCACCACCAGCACGGTGTCGTACATGCCCGAGCCAACCGCCATCAATGCCTGCAGGAAGGCCGTCGAGCCCGAGGCGCAGGCATTCTCAGTCCGAGTTGTCGGGATGTGCGCCAGCCCCAGCATCGAGGCGACTAACGGCGCCGGATGCTCCTGGTGGATGAACGTGCCCGGCGAGAAAGTTCCCAGGTACATGGCCTCAATGTGCTTCCGGTCGATCCCGGCGTCCGCCATCGCCGCGTTGGCCGCTTCCACCGCGATGTCGCGGAAGCTGCCGTCCAACTTCCCAAACTTGGTCTCCGCCGCCCCAACGACCACAATGTCGCGCATGCCT
>DAIUFO010000190.1:3127-7203 GCA_036844545.1 Chloroflexota bacterium | reverse complement strand
ACGGCGCTGGTGTTGATCAACAGCTTCCGCGTAAGCAAGCCGGGTGAGCCGGCGGTGTGGGGCCTGTCCGGCTGGGTCGAAGCGTTTGCTGATGCGAGCGTCGTCCGCGCGCTGGGCAATACGTTCCTGCTGGCGTCAATCCGCATCGCGCTGGCCACAGTGCTGTCCATCGTGTTCGCCTGGATCGTCACCCGCACGGATACGCCGTTCCGAGGCGGGATCGAGTTCATGCTGTGGCTGGGCTTCTTTTTCCCGCAGCTGCCGATGGTGCTCGGCTGGATTATGCTGCTTGACCCGCAGTTCGGACTGCTGAATGCCGCCTTCAAGCAACTGCTGCACCTGTCCGCGATGCCCTTCAGCATCTACTCTTTCGGAGGCATCGTGTGGGCCCAACTGGCGTTCAGCACGTCTATCCGCTTCCTGCTGATAACGCCCGCGTTTCGGGCCATGGACGCGGCCCTGGAGGAGGCCGGCCGGGTATCGGGCGCAACCATGCTCACCACCTTGCGGCGGGTGACGGTACCGGTGCTGATGCCAGCTGTCCTGGCTTCTTTTGCGCTGGGCTTCATCCGCAGCCTGCAGTCATTCGAGACTGAGATGGTGTTGGGCATCCCGGTGAACATCTACGTCTTCTCCACGAAGATCTGGGACCTCATCCATTGGGAGCCGCCGAAATACGGGCCTGCCACCGCGCTCTCCAGCGTGTTCCTGTTGGGCATTTTTCTCATGGTCTGGCTGCAACGGATGGCTTTGCGGAACCGGCAGTTCACGACGGTCAGCGGAAAGAGCTATTCGGTCCGGCGGGTGCGGCTGGGCCACTGGCGCTGGCTGACCCTGGGCTTCAGCCTGTCGTGGATCGCGGTCATGATCCTGCTTCCGCTGGCGTTCCTGATCATGGGCACCTTTATGCGTCTGTTCGGCTTCTTCGACGTGGACCACGCGTGGACGCTGCAGCACTGGCAATCGGCCTTCGACGACCCGGTGTTTCTGGGGTCGCTGCGGAACACCCTGGTACTGGGCGTCGGCGCCGGCCTGGGCGGGGCCGCGCTGACTACACTGCTCAGTTACGCGATCATTCGAGCCCGGTTTGCCGGACGCGGGCTGCTGGACTTCCTAGCCTGGCTGCCGTGGGCCCTGCCGGGCGTACTTCTTGGTCTGGCCATGCTGTGGGCGTTTGTTGGTGTGCCCGGCCTGCGCCTGCTGTACGGCACCATCTGGCTGCTGATCCTGGCCATCGTGATCGCCCAGATGCCTCTTGGGACCCAGGTCCTGAAGGCCTCCATGCGGCAGATCGGCCAGGATCTCGAAGAATCGGCCTGGACCAATGGCGCTTCACGTCCGCGGGCCGTTCGATCGGTGCTGCTGCCACTGCTGCTGCCAGCCTCGGTCACCGTGGCGCTGATCATCTTCATCGAGGCGCTGCGCGACATCCCCACCATCGTGTTCCTGGTTTCGTCCGGATCGCGCACACTGTCGATTTTGATGTTGGACTACATCGCCGCCGCGGAACTGGAGAAAGCGGTAGTGCTGGGTGTGTTCATCACCGTGCTGATCGTGATTGCCGCCGGCATCGGGCGCCTCTTCCTGGGCTCACGCCTGGCGCCCGGATCACACGCTGGCTGACAGCAGCTCAGCCGGCCGGCGAGGCTTTCACTGCTTTGATGAACGACGCATCGATGACCTCGGCCGGCGAGAGCTTCGCATAGCGGGTTGGATCCATCACCTTGAGCGAGGTCAGCATTGTTTCGGCGCCTGCCAGGTCCGGCGTGGGATCCTGAGCCAGCGTCTTCTGCAGCGTTTCATAGACCTTGGCGACCTTGGGGCTGGCGGCATCCGTCCGCTGGTACTTGGCTATGACCGACAGCGTCTCGTTTCGGTGCCCACTGTCGGTGACGAAATGCAAGCCGTCGAGCGTGCCTCGTATCACCGCTTCGACCGTCCGGGGGTCTTTCTTGGTGAAGTTGCCGGCCACGATCAGCGCGTTAGCGATGTAGGGCACCTTCTCTTGCGACAGGCTGACCAGCACGTGCATCCCCTGTTGGACGAGCAGGTCGGTGTACGCTTCATCTTCCATGGCCGCATCTACCTGGCCGCTCTGGAGGGCAGCGAAGCGGGCTGGCGAGTTGCCAATCTGTCGCTCCACGACGTCCTTGCCCGGAACGAGCCCGAAGCGGCCCAGCGCGATGTGGGCCGACAGGTCTGACGTATCGCCGATCTTCGAGATGGCTAGGCTTTTCCCTTTCAGGTCGCTCGCGGCCTTGATGCTCGGCTGGACAACCACCGCGTACGGATTGACCTTTTGCAGGACCAGGACGATCTTCAACGACGTCCCGGCCGTCATGGCAGTAATCGAGTCGGCGCCGGCGTTCAAGGCCATGTCGGCCTTGCCGGCCACCAGCGCGTCCGTGCTCAACGACCCACCCGCGTGGCTCAGCGCCACCTCCAGCCCGTATTTCTTGTACAAGCCCTCATCGCCTGCCACCCACACCGGCGCCGCGGGACCAGCGTCCGTTGCATAGAGGAGGTTCACTTTGGTGAGGGCTGCCGGGTTGCCGGCGCTGCTCGGGCTCGGGGGCGCTGCGCTTGCTTTTGCCACCAGGCTTGGGGGAGAGCTCGACGCCGGCACCGAGCCGATCGAAGCGGTGGTTGATGCGGCCCCGCCGCAGCCGGCCAGTCCCAAGGCCAGCACGACCGAGAGCCTCCACAGTGACTGTCTTGTGCGCGACATAAGCCCGCATTCTCCTAGACTGGAATCAGGTTCATCAACCGATGGCTGACTATCCGTCGGATCGCGAGGATACTGCCCCGGCGCCGAACTTGGCAAGCTCGTCCGCGCGCATGTCGTCGTCGAGTGAAAGTGTCCGCCTATAAGTGGCCGGTGGGCACATGGTCCTAACCGGCTGATTCGGGTAGGCCGCGATGCCATGGCTGCCGTTAGTAGGGCCCCAGCTTGCTGATCGCATGTGCTTGGAACGACATGTCGGTCATGCTGGCCAGGTTGACCTTCTGCGTCACTTCGCCCGCCTGCTCATAGTAGGCGAGGTCCTTCTCCATGCCCTGGACGTTGGGCTTGCCGTTGGGGTCGATACCGGCCGGGATCATCTTGTCGTAGGTCTTTGGGTCTTTGACAGCGGTGTACTTTGCCAGGATCTTCACGACCTCGTCTCGACCTTTCTTTTTGGGGCCGAACGCGTCGTTGTAGTCGCGCACGCCTCGAAGGTAGGCGATCATCCAGCGCCGCGCGACATCGGTGCGCTTGACGAAGGATGGGCCATAGGCGATGATCGCCACCTGCTGGTTACCCGAGAACTCGATGCTGCCCTTCCAGCGCGCGGCTGTTCCCAACCCAACGAGGCGAGACACGAATGGCTCGATGACCATTGCAGCGTCAATGCCCTTGTTTCCGAACGCAGTGACCATGTCCGGGAAGCCCATGTTCACCCAGTGCACGTCGTTCAAGGTCAGGTTGGCCTTAGCCAGCGCGTGCGCCAGCTCGATCTCCGTCGAATTCCCTTTGCCGCTTGTGGCTATGGTCAGCCCTTTGAGATCCCCGTAGTCCTTGACTCGCCCGGAATCGGTCAAGTCCTTGCGGACCATCAGCGCCACGAAATCCCAGGCTGAGCCGATCGTCTGCCCTTTGTCCGCGACGATCTTCAACGGCACATCACGTGCCGCGGCATTAAAGAGACCAGCCGCCAGCGCGCCTCCCGCGATGTCGAGCTGTCCGGCTCCGAGCGGCGCAACCATGTTCACCAGGCTCTGAAATCGGTGCGTTTGGACGTTTATGCCCTCGTCTTTGAAGTAACCTTTGTCGAGGGCGATTAATACGCCTGAATCGGAGGTGGAGAACAGCAACCCGATCCGCACATCGACGGGCGGGTTGAGTGGCGCCGGGCTGTAGCTGGATGCGCCAGCGGAGGGACGAGAGCTCGCCGCGTTGGGCTTGCCCGATGCTGCCACCGTAGGCACGGCAGCGTTTGGACGGGACGCCGCCGGCGCGCTGGGCGACGTGGCCGGCTTGCTCGCTGCTGCTGACGGGCCAGCTTGTCCACCGCAAGCCGAAGCCAATACGGCAA
>DAIUFO010000190.1:0-3117 GCA_036844545.1 Chloroflexota bacterium | reverse complement strand
CCGAAATCGTGAACACATACCTTCCTCCTCATTTCTCCTGACATATTGAATTACTCCGCGAGAACGGGGTTGCCTGCCCGGGTGAGCAGCCTTCGTGGTCCGGCCGTCTATCCCTTGGTCAGCTGCGCCAGCTTGTCCTATTGCTCGGCATCCTCCTTGTGGTTGCGGTTGAAGGCCATCTCGGCCCAGCGGCGGCGCAGGCACTCGAATGGTCGATACATGCGTGGCCGGTTGAACACATCCAGCCACCCAGGATGCTTGCGGCCAGGTGGCCCACGCCTACCCTTTGCCCAGCCCGCGCTTGGCGGTATCCTGCACGAACGAGGGGTCGAGGATGCTGCTCACGTTGACCGCGCCCTGGATGGCCCCCGTTGAACAGAGCCGCCGTCCGGGCCGCCAGCGAGCCGAGCTGGATGATGGTCGCGTCCTTGTCCAGGGTTGATGCCGACCTTCTGCAGCCCGACTCGAGTCGCGAGGTCCGACGAGGAGCCGATGTGGCTGACGCCCACCTTCTTGCCGACCAGGTCCTTGGTGTTAGCCGACGACCCGGACGGCGCCGATCATCGCTGGCTGGCCACAGGTGGACGTGCCCTGCAGCTTCGGGATGCACGGTGGGCCGCCAAAGCCCCCGTTCATGCTGGGCCTGACAATGTCCAGCTCCGCCGCGGACTGATAGTTGGCGGAGACGCCAGCCGGGAAGTAGTAGGTGTAGGACTGCCCCGGGGCGAGGCCGCCCGAGCTGATCGTGTGGAAGCCGTCGGCGGGATAGCTCCAGATGGGCTTCTGCTGCACGGTGTGCACACGCGTGCCAGCGTTCACCCAGGTAACGGTTGAGCCGGGCTTGACGTACGTGATCGTGGGATCGAAGCCAAAGTCGGTGATCTTCACCATCGTGTCGCCCACCGGCTTCTTGGGGCTGCCGGCGAGGCTACCGGGCTTGCGCGCAGCCGAGTAGCAGAACGGCGTGCTGCCGTCGGATGGGATGACTGGCGGCAAGGCAACGATGCAGTCAGGGCTGCCGGCAGGCCGCAGCACCGACCCCGGCAGTGTTCCCGATAGGGGGGTGGCCGGGGCCAGGCCCACCACCTTGATAGTCGCTGGAGCACAGTTGAAGCTGGGCGTGCTGTTGCCGAACAGGCAATCGGTAGCTGAGGTGAAAGTGTAGGTGACCGGCTTGTTCAGCGGCGCGAGCGCCAGGGTTACGCTGCCGCCCGGGTCGATGCCGCCCGTGTTCAGCCCCCCAGAGCCGCACGACGATTGGCCTGGGAAGCAGGGCAAAACGGTGCCGGCCGCGTCGGTGCGGTTGCCGAAAGCCACACCAAAGTTGAAGCTGCCAGGCTCGGCGGTAGCGCTGTGCACTTTGGTGCCCTTATTCACGAACGTGACCTTGCCGGCTTCGTCATTGCCCGGGATCCAGCTCGAGCCTACCGTGTAGCTCTGCTTGTCGAACCCGCTGTCGGTAACGCTGACGGTGGTGCTCCGCTCAATCTTGGGCCTTGGCGAGGCCTTGGGTGATGCGGCAGCGGGCACAGCGCCCAAGGCCGCCCGCGGCAGGCTGAGCATCACCAAGCCTGCGATTGCGCCGGCAGTCACTACCTGCCGGATGAGCACGTGCGTCAATTGACTGCTCCTTTCCTGACTGAGCTCTACGACTACACACGCCACCCCATAGCCAAGCGCGGCAAACCGCCGGAGAGTATTTGGTTGTAGCGTCGCCGACTTGCGTGAGGATTTGGTGAGTCGCGAATGAACGTTTGATGAGGATTCTTATCGGTCAGCCGCCCGCCACAACCAATGCCGCCGTCCACCGCCAGCGCTCGGCCTAGGTGGACCAACCTTCAGGCAACCCCCAACGGATGGCTTCATAAGCTGACACAGACGCCACGCTCGGCCAGCCGCACTTCAACGCCGCGGGCACGGAGGCAGAAACGGAGATACAACCACACGGCGTAAGCGATGATTTCGGGCGGGAAGCGGTGGTGACGGTAAGCGATTCGTGGACCTCAGTGGGCGCCTGCCCGAATCGTACGTGGCTACTACCGCTTAACTTGTCAACGCCGCGGCAGATGCCCAAGGATGGCGCCATCACGTCCCACTGGCCCCTCTGTCACCGCGGCGTCGGGTCTTGTCGGTCGTGCCGCGCGATTCGACCTACGCTTCCCCGTTCCAGCCGCTGACCCTTGCCAGCCAGCACATCCGCTAACGTACGCAGCAGGCCGTTGCTGGCCGGTAGCAGCGCTGTCGCGTTTTCCGAGGCCGTCCGAGCGGCGGAACTCTCACCCCGAAAATGATGCTCGAAACCGAGCAGAGCATGGGCCTCGCCCAAACGAGGATTGAGGCGCAAGGCGTTCGTGGCCTCGCGGTAGGCGGACTCCCCGGCGTTCGCCACGAAGTACCTCCAGGCAAGGGCGAGATGGGCGCGAGCATCTCGTGGCTGCCGGCGCACTGCCGTGGCTGCCGTTCGGACTGCCTTGAGCGCCTCCAGCAGCTCTGATGCCCCTGGTTCGCCGGCGGCCACGGCCTCGTGCGCCATCCGTAAGGCACGCTTCAAGTGGCCCTGTTCCAGTTCGGCCACCGCGTGTGCCGTCAGCCGCCCGGCTGGGCCTTGTGGTGGCTCTGTGGTCTCCCCCTCAGAAGCGAATGGTTCGGCGGATGGGCGGTTGGCCTGTTCCGCGGTCGAAACCGTCGCGGCCTCAGCCAGTGAAGCGTCAGCACGGATTCCCTCTGCAGACTGGCGACTGTCCCCGCACGAAATAAACCGCAGACCTGGAAGACGAGCGGCGAGTTGGCGGCCGAGGTCCCGGAGCCGGTCGGCGGCGGCCGCCTCACCCAGCCTGGTGTGGCTATCGATGAGGCGGAGTACGCCCAGTCCCCGCCCTTCAGCGAACTCCTCGAATGAGATGCTGGCCACCAGTGGACTGTCGGCCCTCGCGCTCGGCGGCGGCAGAAGACCGTTCTCGCAGTCGAGCTCAAGGTAGTCATCGTGTGGACCGGCGCTGAAGACGAAGCGGCCACAGAGAGGAGGCCGCGTCCACCTCCCGTGAATCTGACGGCGACCGGTCATCCGTGGCCGCCGAGGATCGTCACCTGGTCTGGCGTGATGACCGCGATGACGTA
>DAIUFO010000189.1:0-7221 GCA_036844545.1 Chloroflexota bacterium | reverse complement strand
CCCGGACAATTTCATATTTGTCCGCGGGGGAGCGAGCAGCTGAGAGGCGGGGTCAAGCCCACCAACTCTTAGAACCTGATCTCGGTAAACACGAGCGTAGGGAAGCGGACCGGATGAGCGGCTAACCAGCCGCCTGTTCGTGGCTCCCCTCCGGATGGATGAATTCGGAGGATAGAAGCGTAGCCACGGCGATACGAGACAAGCAAGCTACGATGCGCGGGGTGCGGTTCTACGGCCCTGGCCTGGAGCCGCGCCTCGAGCACGTCCCAACACCCAAGCCGAGGCCGAGCGACGCGCTCGTGCGCGTGCTGGCGAGCGGCGTCTGCCACACCGAGCTCCAGCTCCTGGACGGCACCCTCAACCCCGGTGTGTGGCCGCTGATCCCCGGCCACGAGATCGTCGGCGAGGTCCTCGATGGGCCGCTGGCCGGCCGGCGCGCCATCGTCTATTACAGCCAACCGTGCGGTGAGTGCGAGTGGTGCCTGGGCGGTCAGGAGCACGTCTGCCCCAACGCCGGCCCGCAGCCTGGCCTCTCGACCGACGGCGGCTTCGCCGAGCTGGTCCGGGTGCCCAGCGACTGCCTGATCCCGCTGCCGGATCACCTCGATCCGGCGGCAGCCGCGCCCCTGGGCTGCGCCGCCGCCACCGGGCTGCACGCGCTGCGCGCGGTGGCCGAGGTCAAGCCTGGCGAAACGGTTGTGGTGTACGGCGCCGGCGGCGTGGGCTTGCCGCTGATCCAGCTTGCTCGGCTGGCCGGCGCGCGCGTGCTGGCAGTGGGTCGCTCCAGTGAGAAGCTGAGCCTGGCCGAAGAGCTCGGCGCCGAGGCAGTGGACGCCTCTCCTGGGAGCCCCGATCTGGCAGTCCGCCGCCTCACGCGCGGCGAAGGCGTGCACGTGGTGTTCGAGCTGGTGGGCGGCCAGGAGACTATGCCGGCCGCGCTGAACATGCTGCGCCGCCAGGGCCGGCTGGTGTTCGTCGGCTACAGCGCGGCGCGGCTGAGCCTGAATCCGCTGCACCTGGTCCTGCGCGAGACACGCATCCTGAGCTCGCTCGGCAACACCCGGCAGGAGCTGCGCGAGGTGGTCGATCTGGCCGCCCAAGGCAAGCTCCGCGTTCCGGTCGCCGCCGAATACCCGCTCGAGGACGCCGCCGCCGTCCTGGCCGCCCTCCGCGCGGGCCAGCTCACCGGCCGCGCCGTGCTGGTACCGGGAAAAGTTCCCACTCCCGCCGCGGCGGGAGTGGGCGAGGGTGAGGGAGCCCATCCGACTCTTCCCTCGCCCGCCGCAGCGGGAGAGGGCCAGGGTGAGGGAGCCCATACGCCAGTCTCGAGCGTACGGCAGGCGCCCACAAATGAGTTCCCTCACCTAGCCTCTCCCATTGTGATGGGAGAGGAACGCTTCGCCACTCTGGAGGCCGATCTCCTCGCATTCGTCGCCCGAGGAACCCAGGATGACAGCCAGTTCGAGGCTCTCGCGCCGAGGCTATTCGCCTACCAGTATGCCCACAACGTCCCTTACCGAGCTCTGTGTGACCGGCGCGGCGCGATGCCGGCGACGATCGCCGGCTGGAGGCACATCCCGGCGGTGCCAATCGCTGCCTTCAAAGAAGCGCTGCTGACCTGCGAATCCACCGTAGGGGCCGTCGAATTCAACTCCAGCGGCACCACCAAGCCGGAGCGTAAGAGCCGCCACTTCCACCCGAACCTGCGCCTCTACGACCTGAACGCCGCCGCGAACTTCAAGGCGCACGTCCTGCCCGACCGCGAGAGAATGCCCTTCCTGGTACTGTTCCCACCGCGCGAGCAGATGCCCAATTCCTCGCTGGCGCACTGGCTGACCCTCATGGTCGAACGCTGGGGCGCGCCGGGGAGCACCTGGTACGTCAGCGCCGACGACGGCCTGGACGCGGAAGCCGTCGTGGCCCGGCTGCGCCTCGCCGAGGCGGACGGCGAGGCCGTTGGCTTGCTGGCCGCCAGCTTCGGGCTGGTCCACTTCCTGGAACACTGCCTGGACGAGGGCCTGCGCTTCCATCTTCCGCCGGGCAGCCGGGTGATGGACACCGGCGGCTACAAGGGCCGCTCCCGCGAGTACGCCAAGGCGGACCTGTACGGCATGGTCACTGATCTCATGGCCGTGCCCGACAGCCACATCGTGAACATGTACGGCATGACCGAGCACGGCACCCAATTCCTGGACACGAGCCTGCGCGACGACCTGGCTGGCCTCAACTCCCCGCGCCACAAATCCGTTCCGCCCTGGGCACGTACGCTGGTGGTCGATCCGGAGACGCTGCGCGAAATGCCGCCGGGCGACCGCGGCCTGCTGCTGCACTTCGACCTGATCAACCGCAACTCCGTGCTGGCCGTCCTGTCCGAAGACGTGGGCTACACCGTGGGGGAGGGCTTCGAGCTCCTGGGGCGAGCCCAAGGCGCCGAAGCCCGCGGCTGCTCCATAGCCCTGGACGAGCTCATCGACGCGGTGGCGGCGCGATGAGGAACGCCGGCTGGACGCCAGGCCTGCGCGACGCCGACGTCGAGCGCCAGGAGACGTTGCGGTTCGAGAGCCTCGAGGTCCGCGTGCAGCGGCTTACGCCCGCCGGTCTGGACGCGCTTATCGACCGTCTCCTCGACGCGCGCGAGGCATACCTCGCCCAGCTTCCGGTGGAGCGGATCATCACCCTGCTGGATCGTGTAGCCAGCCGCTGGCTGGACCCAGCCTCTGCGTATCGGCGCGAAGCGGAGGAGCTGCTGCCGGCGATCACCGGCTACGCCGAGCCGGCTGTCCGCAAGGGTCTCGCCAGCTTCCTTAGCCTGCCGCGGCGCGAAAACCTGGAGCGTCTGGTCGAGCAGGAGCTGCCCGACCCAAGCGTGCTGGACGGATTCCAGCCTCACGGCCGCGGGGGCGGCCAAACGCGGGCGTACGGACCGGCGCTGGCAGTCCACGTCTGGAGCGGGAACGTGCCTGGCCTGCCGGCGCAGAGCCTGGTGAACGCGCTGCTGGTAAAAGCCGCCTGTCTGGGCAAAGTGGCTTCCGAGGAGCCGCTGTTCGCCACGCTGCTGGCCGAATCCATCGCCGAGGTCGACGAGCGGCTGGCGGAGTGCCTGGCCGTGGTGTGGTGGCCGGGCGGAGACGAGGAGCTGGAACGGACCGCCTTTGCCCGAGCGGAAGCCGTCATCGCCTACGGCGGCGAGCGCGCCATGGCAGCCATACGGGAGCGTGTACCTCGCGGCACACGCTTCGTCGAATACGGCCACAAGCTCAGCTTCGGCGCCATTGGGCGCGAAGCGTTGACGCGGGAGGCCGTCGAGGAGACCGCCGATCGTGCCGCCTATGACGTGGCCAAGTACGATCAGCAGGGCTGCCTCTCGCCCCATCTGTTCTACGTCGAGCGTGGGGCGCCGATCGCCCCGCGGGAGTTCGCCGAGCATTTGGGCCAGGCGCTCGCCCGCTACGAAGCCGCCGTGCCGCGCGGCCGCGTGACCTTAGAGGAGGCAGGCAGCGCCGCCAGCCTGCGCCAGCGCTACGAGCTGCGCCAGGCCGGCGGCGAAGCGGTGGCGCTCCTCCACGACAACGGCCCTTGGGCTGTGCTGTACGACGAGGACGCCAGCTTCCAGCCATCTTGCCTGAACCGCACTGTCTTCGTGAAGCCTGTCGACGACCTGGCTGGCGTCCCGGAGCTGGCCGCCCCGGTGAAGCGCTACCTCCAGACCTGCGGTGTGGCCGCCAACCCTGAGCGCCGGCACGAGCTGGCCGGCCAGCTCGGCCGCCTGGGCCTGGACCGCGTCTGTCCGTTGGGCCGCATGGCCGACGTCTCGCCGGAATGGCACCACGATGGCCGCTTCAACCTCTTGGACCTGCTGCGCTGGACGGACCTCGAGCCCGAAGGCAGCGCCGGCCGCTGGGAGTTCGCGCATCCCGACCTGGGGCTGTACGGCCGATGACTCCGCTGCTCGAATTTCGGCGGCTGACGATGGAGTTTGGGCAAGCGCGTATCCGCGCGCTGGACGCCGTGGACTTGAGCGTGCCGGCTGGCGAATTCGTCGCGGTCGTGGGGCCGAGCGGCTGCGGCAAGACGACCCTGCTGCGGCTCGCGGCCGGCCTGCTGCGGCCGACCTCCGGCCAGGTGTTGATGGCCGGGGTCGAGGTGACTGAGCCACTCGCCTCGACGGGCTTTGCCTTCCAGCAGCCGGCGCTGCTGGAGTGGCGGACCGTGCTGGACAATGTCCTGCTGCCCGCTGAGCTCGGGCAGCAGGCTGGCGGCGAGCACCGGCAACGGGCGCTCGAGCTGCTGGAGCTCATGGGCTTGCGGGACTTTGCTGCGGCACGTCCCCGGCAACTGTCGGGCGGTATGCAGCAGCGGGCGGCGCTAGCGCGAGCGCTGCTGCTCCAGCCCTCGCTCCTGCTGCTGGACGAGCCTTTTGGCGCCCTCGACGCGCTGACCCGTGAGGAGCTGCAGCTGGAGCTGCTGCGCGCCTGGTCCGCATCCCAGGCTACGGCCATCTTCGTGACCCATGACCAAGCCGAAGCAGTCTTCCTGGCGGATCGCGTAGTGCTGCTGACGCCCAGGCCGGCGCGCGTGGCGTGCGTCCTGGAAGTGCCGCTGCCGCGGCCACGCCGGACCGAGCACCGTTTCGCGCCCGAATACGTCGCCACCTGCCGTACGCTGCGGCAGGCGCTCGAAGCCGTTCACGCGGAGGCCGCGGCATGAGCGCGTCGAGCCTCGCGACCAAGCATTCCGTCCTGCAGGAAAGGTTCCCTCACCCTAGCCCTCTCCCACTGCGGTGGGAGAGGGGACTTGGCATCGCTATCCTGCTCGCCCTCTTGGGCCTCTGGCAGCTCGGGGTCCAGCTCAGCGGCATTCCGCCGCTGGTGCTGCCGGGGCCCATCCGTGTCGCCCAGGACCTGGTGCGGGCCACAGCCAGTGGCATCCTGTGGCCTCACGCCGGGGTGACGCTGGTGGAGGTGTTCGGCGGATTCGCCGTGGGCAGCGCGCTGGGCTTCGGGCTTGGCGCCGCAGCGGCGTCGTCGCGCCGGACCGAGCGCCTCATCAGCCCCTACGTCGTTGCCTCGCAGGCACTGCCCAAGCTGGCCCTGGCTCCGCTGCTGGTCGTCTGGTTGGGATTCGGGCTGACCTCGAAGATCGTGGTTGCCGCCTTGGTCAGCTTCTTTCCGCTGTTCGAGAACACGGTGCTGGGTTTGCGCAGCGCTGAACCGGCGCAGAGCGAACTGTTTCGATCGCTGCGGGCCACGAAATCGCAGACCTTCCGCAAGCTGCTGCTGCCGGCATCGCTGCCGTATGTCGCCACAGGCCTCAGGGTGGCGCTCATTTTGAGCCTGGTTGGCGCCGTGGTGGCCGAGTTCGTCGGCTCGAACCGAGGCCTGGGGGCCTTGCTGGTGTCGGCCCAAGGCGTCCTGAACACGCCGCTGATGTTCGCCGTCATCGTCGTCCTGACGCTGATCGGCATCGTGCTGTACTGGCTGGCCAGCGCGCTTGAGCGTATCGTGCTGCGCTGGCGCTTCGGCGAATGAACGAAAAGGAGACAAGGATGGACAAATTGAGAGTGTTCGACCACGGCGGCTGGGCGCTGCCATGGCGGGTGGCGCAGGCGGCCGGCGATTTTGCCGCCGAAGGGTTGGAAGTCGAGATCGTCGACTGGGACGCCTCGCCGGAGGTGCAGACCGCCGGCACTGCCGACCTACACTCCTCCGACAAGGAGCGCAAGTTCGCCGACGGCCAGCTCGACGTGTATGGCGCCTGCGAATGGGGCCTGATCAAGCGCATCGCCGACCTCGGGACCGGGCGCATCATCGGCATGCGACGGGACATGGGCATGCCCATGAAGCTGTTCGTCATGCCGGCCAGCGGCATCGACAATCCGGCGCAGTTGGCGGGCAAAGAGGTGGCCATCAACGAGAACTCCGGCTCACACTACGTGGCCATCGAGACCCTGGAGCAGTACATGCCCCGCGACCAGATCAGGATGGTCCACATCGGCCAGCCGTTCGCCCGCTACGATGCATTGATCGACGGCAGCATGGCTGGCGCGTTCATCCTGGAGCCGTACTCGACGCTAGCCGAGATCCAGGGCGCGCGCTGCCTGCTGTCGTACGCGGGACGAGGCGGCATCGTCGCCAGCGAGCGCCTTTCTCCGGACGTGTACGAACGCTTCCGGCGAGCCGTAAGCCGCGCCGCGGAGCGGGTCAACCACGATCCAGAGGCGTACATGCACATGCTGGTGGACCAGCTGACCTGGACCAGCGTCGCCCCCGAGCTGGTGGAACAGGTGCGAGCGAAGCTGGTGATGCCAACCTACCAGACCCCGGAGGCCTACGGCCAGGAGGCGTTCGATGAATGCTATGCCTGGATGCGCGACCACGAGCTGGTTCGCGACGGCGTGGCCTACGCGGACGTGGTGGCTTGACAGCGATTTCGAGGCGCGCCTTCCTGCTTGCCGGCGCCGGCACGATGGTGCTCGCCGCCTGCGGCGGAGCGCAGACCGCGGCGACACCGGCTGCAAGCAAGGCTCCCCAAAAGCTGCGGCTCGTGTCCTGGAGCACGCCACGGGCGGAGCAGGCCAACCTGTTCGTCGCCCAGGACCTCGGCTACTACGCCCAGCAGGGCATCGATTTCGAGTACCGGCCGGGCAGTGGCTCGGGAGAAGCGCTGAAGCAGATCCTGGCGGGGAATGGTGACGTGGCCTTCGTCGGCCCTGAGGCGATGTATTTCACCGCCGATCAGGGCGGCGACGCGGTCGGCATCTACAACATCTACCCCCAGAGCCTGTTCGTGCTGCTGTCCTGGCCAGACTCGGGCATCCGCAAGCCTGCCGATTTGAAAGGCAAGACCATCGGCGTGCTCAGCCTGGCCAGCGGCAGCCGCTACAACGTCATGAGCATCCTGGCCCTCAACGGCCTCAAGGAGTCCGACGTCACACTCGTCGCCACCGGGCCAGCGCCGGGCGCGCTGCTGGAGCACAAAGTCGATGCCTGGTCCTCGCTCACGACTACTGCCGCCGAGCTGGAGCGTCAGACTGGCCGCTCGTTCGACAAGATGCTGGCCCGCGACTATCTGAACCTGCCGACCGACGTGCTGGCCACCACGCGCGACATCTACACCAAACAGCCGGACTTGCTCGTCCGCTTCCTGCGAGCGCTTCGCCAGGGGACTCAGTACACGATCGACCATCCCGCCGAGGCCGCCAGTATCGCGGTCAAAACAGCG
>DAIUFO010000188.1:0-7256 GCA_036844545.1 Chloroflexota bacterium | reverse complement strand
CATGCCACGGGTAAAGAGGGGCGTCCCCGCTCACAAGAAGCACAAGAAGGTCCTGGACGCCGTCAAGGGCCATAAGGGCGCAAAGAGCAAGTTGTTCCGGCCAGCGAATGAGTCGCTGCTGAAGTCGCTGCGGTACGCGTATCGCGACCGCCGCGTCCGCAAGCGCGACTTCCGGCGGCTGTGGATCGTGCGTATCAACGCCGCGGCCAGGCTCAACGGCGTGTCGTACAGCGTGTTGATGAACAAGTTCAAGCAGGCCAACATCACTATCGACCGCAAGATCCTGGCGGATTTGGCTGTGCGCGACCCCGACGCCTTCGCGCAGCTCATTCAGGAGACCGCGGTCTCCGAATAGGTCTGCGCTGGTGATCACTAGCGTCGCTAACCCTAAGGTCAAGCTGCTGCGCTCGCTGGGCGAGCGCAAGCACAGGCGGGCCTTGGGGCTGTGCTTGGTGGAGGGCATCCGGCTGCTGGACGAGGCGCTGGCTTCGGGGCTGCGCGTGGAGCCCATCCTGTATGCGCCCGAGCGGTTGAGCGCCACTGCCTCCGGGCGGGCACTGCGCCAGAAGCTGGAGCATCGGGCCGGGGCGGAGCAGATCGACGAGCGCGTGCTCGCGGCGGTGTCGGAAACGGTGACGTCGCAGGGCGTGGTGGCGGGCGTGGAGATTCCTTCGTTTGGGGTTCTGCCTGGAGAGGGGCACGTGTTGGTGCTGGATGGCATCGCGGACCCAGGCAACGCTGGGGCGATGCTGCGGACAGCGCGCGCGGCGGGGGCGGCGGGGGGGGTGGCGACGAAAGCGACCACCGACCTGTGGAGTCCCAAGGCAGTGCGCGCGGGCATGGGAGCGCATTTCCACCTGCCGCTGCTGGCGGATGTTGTGGATTGGGACGCGCTGCTTGGGGACCGGCAGATCCTGCTGGCCGTAGCTCGGGGCGGCAAGGTCTACTGGGAGGTGGATTGGAGCCGCCCGGCGGCTGTAGTTGTCGGCAGTGAGGCGCATGGTCCGTCCTCCGCCACGTCGTCGCTGGCGGCGGAAGCGGTGACCATCCCGATGGCGGAAGGAGTGGAATCCCTCAACGCGGCAGCCGCGGCGGCAGTGCTGCTGTTCGCCGCGCGGCAGCGCTGGGCTACAATTGTGCTACATGACTGATAGATGCGCGCGAGTGGGGATGAGAGAACTGCGCCAGAACCTGAGTGTCTATCTGCGACGCGTAAAAGCTGGGGCCACTCTCGAAGTCACGGAACATAACCAGCCAGTCGCACGATTGATTCCATATCTTGACGCAGACACCGCCGTTGGGCGGCTGCTCGCTTCTGGTAACGTCGTCAGTTTGGCCTCAGGGGATCTGGCTGATTTGCCTCCTTTGCCGCCGGTTCAACCGTTGCAACCGGGCTCAATCTCAGTCAGTGAGGCGTTGCAACAGCAAAAGGAAGAGCGACTACCATAGCGGAGCTGCTGTACCTTGAGTCGTCGGCTGTCGTGAAGCTCGTAACTCCCGAGCCAGAGAGCCGAGACGTGGAGCAGCTGGTGGCGAGATGGCCCAGCCGTGTATCGAGCATACTCACTCAAGTCGAGGTTGCTCGAGCTGCACTTCGAGCGCCAGCGCCCCCCGGTTGGGAGGCGCGAATGAAACTCGTGTTCTCGGGAATGACTTTTACGGGTTTGAGTGGCGCGGTTGTTCTGCAAGCGGGCCGGCTGGAGCCAGCGGCTCTTCGAAGCCTAGATGCAATTCACCTGGCCAGCGCGCTGTCGCTCGGAAGCGATCTTGCCGGCATTGTTACCTACGATCGCCGTTTAGCGGAAGCTGCATCGCGAATGGGCATCCCCGTTTTCCCTTAAGGCAAGAGACAATGAGACACACACATGGCTGACTACGATGCCCAGCCGGCGCTGCGCGAGCTGCACGCGGCTGACGACCTCGAGGCGCTGGAGCAGTGGCGCATCCGGCATTTGGGGGATCGGAGCGCGCTGAAGGCAGCGCTGAGCGGGCTGGGGCAGCTGGCGGCGGAACAGCGGCGCGAGGTGGGGCAGCGGCTGAATGCCGCGCGGCGGGAGCTGACTGAGGCGTACGACGCGCGAAAGGCCGAGCTGAGCGAAGGCGCGCTGGCGCAGCAGCTGGTGCGCGAGCGGATCGACGTGACTCTGCCGGGGCGGCCGCTGGCGCGGGGGTGTTCGCACCCGACGATCACGGTAATCCAGGAGATATCGGAGCTGTTCCGGCGGATCGGCTTCCAGATTATCGAGGGGCCGGAGGTGGAGTGGGAGCACTACAACTTCACCAAGCTGGGCATCCCGCCGGAGCACCCGGCACGCGATTTGACCGACACATTCTGGCTCACGGACAAGATGCTGCTGCGCACGCACACCTCGCCCAACCAGATCCGGGCGATGGAGCGCGTCGGTGAGCCGCCCATCCGGGTGCTGGTGCCAGGGCGGTGCTACCGCAACGAGGCGACGGACGCGAGCCACGAGTCGACCTTCTTCCAGATTGAGGGCCTGATGGTGGACGACCGGACGACGATGTCGGACATGATGGGCGTGCTGACCTACATGGCGCGCGGGCTGTTCGGGCAGAATGCGCGGACGCGCTTCCGCTGCGACTACTTTCCGTTCGTCGAGCCGGGCGCCGAAATGTCGGTGAGCTGCGGCCAGTGTGACGGCGCCGGCTGCCGCATGTGCAAGCACACCGGCTGGCTGGAAATCCTGGGTTGCGGCATGGTCCATCCCGATGTGCTGCGAGGCGTGAACATCGACCCGAGCAAATACAGCGGCTGGGCTTTCGGGCTGGGCGTGGAGCGCATCGCCATCCTGAAGTACGGCGTGGACGACATCCGGCTGTTCCAGCAGAACGACCTGCGCTTCTTGAGGCAAGTGGGATGAGGGTGCCGCTGAAGTGGCTCTCGCGATATGTCGAGCTGGATCGTGACGCGGAGGAGCTGGCCAAGCTGCTGAACTCGGCCGGCACCGAGGTGGCGCGGATCGACCGCGTTGGCTCGGGTTGGGACCAGCTGCGGGTGGCCGAGATCCTCAAGATCGAGAAGCACCCCAATGCCGACCGGCTGGCGCTGGCGACGGTGAATACCGGCAACGAGACCATGACCGTGGTGTGCGGAGCGCCCAATATCGCCGCCGGCCAGAAGGTGCCGTTCGCGCCGGTGGGAGCCACCATTCAGGGCACGGTCCTGGAGGCACGGCCCATTCGTGGCATCAAATCCGAAGGCATGCTGTGCGCCGCCGACGAGCTTGGACTGTCGCCGGATCACGCCGGCATCCTGGTCTTGGAACCGTCCGAAACGCCCGGAACCGCGTTGGACAAGGTGCTGGGCGACGACGTGCTGGAGCTGGAGGTGACGCCTAACCGGTCGGACTGCCTGGGCATCGTGGGTGTGGCGCGCGAGGTCGCGGCGCTGACAGGCAAGCCACTGCGCCTGCCGGACATCCGGCTGGAAGAAAGCGGCGCCCCAATCGAGCATCGCTTCAAGCTGCGCATCGACGCGCCGGACCTGTGCCCGCGCTTCGTGGCGCGCTTGGTGGCGGACGTGACCATCGCCCAATCGCCGTGGTGGCTGCAGAGCTTGCTGCACGCGGCCGGCGTGCGGGCCATCAACAACGTGGTCGACGTGACCAACTTCATCATGCTGGAATGGGGCAAGCCCATCCACGCCTACGACTACGACTACTTGCGTGGCCGGGAGATTATCGTGCGGCGCGCCGCCGATGGCGAGAAGCTGACCACGCTGGATGGCGTGGAGCGGACGCTGTCTTCGGACACTGTGGTGATTGCCGACGGCGATGGGCCGATTGGCTTGGGCGGCGTGATGGGTGGCGCCGATTCCGAAGTGAAGGACAGCACGCGCAATGTGCTGCTCGAGTCCGCGAACTTTGACGCCGTTACCATGCGGCGGACGGCGCGCCGGCTGGGGATGCACTCGGAGGCGGTGCGGCGCTTCGAGCGCGGGGTGGATCCGGCCATCACGGCCGTGGTGGCCGACCACGCCTGCCATTGGTTTGCCCAATTGGCCGGGGGCGCCATCGCTCCGGGACGAATCGACATCGACCACCTGGACCACACGCCTCGGGGAATCGACTTCGAGGTTTCCGAGACCGGAAGGCTGCTGGGCAAGAGCTACCCGGAGACCCACGTGTCGGACGTGCTCAACCGCCTTGGATTCATCGCAGAGCCGCACCCTCACCCCAGCCCTCCCCCGCCCGCGGGAGAGGGGGTGGGTACGCTGCGGGTAACGGTGCCGAGCTGGCGGCTCGACGTCCATCAGGCAGCCGATCTCGTCGAAGAAGTCGCCCGGATCAGCGGCTATGACGACCTGCCGGTGACCATTCCCGAAGGAGCAATCCCGCGGGTGCCGGCTCAGCCGCTGGAATGGACGCAGCGGATGGCGCTCGAGGACGAGCTGCGGGGCGTCCTGAAGGGCGCCGGCTTCAGCGAGATCGTGACCTATTCGCTGGTCTCGGAGGCGGCCAACAAGCAGGTGGTGGTGGACGAGCAGGAGCTGTTCGAGACGCCCAGCCTGCTGACGGCGCTGTTCATCGAGCCGCTCAAGCTGGCCAACGCCATGACCGAGGAGCAGGAGTACCTGCGCACGTCGCTGCTGCCGAGCCTGCTGCAGGTGTATGACCTCAACCGGCGGCACGGCGGCCAGGGGTTGCGGTTCTACGAGCTGGGCCGCGCTTATTGGCAGCGGCTGAACGACCTGCCTGAGGAGCGCAAGGTCCTGGGCCTGCTGGCGGCGGGGGCCTGGGAGCCCTCGTCGTGGCTGGGCAAAGGGCGCGAGGCTGGCTTCTCCGATATGCACGGCGCGGTCGAGCTGGTGCTGCGGCAGTGCGGCGTCGAGGCCCTGTTCGCGCCGGCCGAGCACCCGTCGCTGCATCCCGGCCGCGCGGCTGAGGTGCGCGTCGGCGACGAGCTTGTGGGGTATTTTGGCGAGCTGCACCCGCTGGTGCGGGAGCGGCTGGACTTGCCCGCCGATGCTGTGCTGGTGGCGGAGCTGGATGTGGAGGTCCTGTCGCGGCAGCGGCAGGTTGAGCGGCGCTACCAGCCCATCAGGCGCTTCCCGTCCGTCGCTCGGCAGCTGACCGTGGCCTTGGATCCGGGCCTGACCGCGGAGCTGGTCCGGGAAGTGATTCAGCGCTCCGGTGGGGAGCTGCTGGTGGACCTGATGCTGGCCGACGTGTTTGCCTTGCCGGACGGCAAGCGCAGCCTGTCGTATTCGTTCACGCTTCAGTCCGATGCGAAGACGCTGACGGACGAGGAGGCAAACGAGGCCCGCGATCGCATCATGGAGGCATTGGGGCACGAGCTCGGCGCCATTCAGCGTTAGCACCCTCGAGCTCGACAAGATCCTCGAGCGGCTGGCAGGCCTTGGCGCGTTCTCCGCCAGCAAGGAGCTGCTGCTGAGCCTCCAGCCCGAGACGTCGCTGGCCCGTGTGAAGGCCATACAGGCAGCGACCAGCGAGGCCGTGCGGCTGCTGGCCAGCCGGCCAAGCTTGACCATTGGCGCCGCGCGCGACGTGCGGCCGATGGTCGACCGGGCGACGCTCGGCGCGATCCTTTCGAGCGGCGACCTGGTCGACATCCTGGGGACGATCGACAGCGCACGGGCCATCCGCGAGCTGCTGCACCGGGGGCAGCTCGTCTATCCGGAGCTGGCCACCTACATTGGCCGGCTGCATCCGCTGAAGAGCTTGCGCGATTGCATCGCCGAGACCATCAACGAGCACGGCGAGGTTGTCGACAGCGCCTCGCCGCAGCTCACGCACTTACGGCGCGAGGTGCGCACCGGGCGCGACCGGATCATGCGCCGGCTGGAGGCGATCATCGCCGATCCCAACAACGCTGAGGCTATTCAGGAGCCGATTGTCACGGAGCGCAACGGGCGCTACGTGATCGCTGTGAAGGCCGCGCACCGGCACGCCATCCGCGGCGTCGTCCACGATCAGTCCGAGAGCGGCGCGACGCTGTTCCTGGAGCCGCTGGCGACGGTCGACATGACCAACGACTGGCGGCAGAGCCAGCTGGACGAACAGAAGGAAGTCGAGCGCATCCTGCGCTTGCTTTCCAATCGGGTTGCGCTGGAGGCCGCGGAGCTGAACGACGTCGTGGCGGCGCTGGCAGCGCTGGACGCGACGTTCGCCAAGGCGCACTACGCGGAACGGCTGGAGGCGATCGAGCCGGACCTGAACGTGGACGGTGTCGTCGACTTGGTCGACGCGCGGCACCCACTGCTCACCGGGCGGGTGGTGCCACAGACGATCCGGCTGGGCGAGTCCTTCCGGGTGCTGATCATCACCGGGCCGAACACGGGCGGCAAGACGGTAGCCCTCAAGACGGTGGGCCTGCTGACGCTCATGGCCCAATGCGGGCTGCGCATCCCGGCGGCGTCCGGCTCCAAAGTCGCGGTGTTCGAGCAGGTGTTGGCGGACATCGGCGACGAACAGAGCATCGAACAGTCGCTGTCGACGTTCTCGGGTCACCTGCGGAACATCGTGGCCATGCTTGGCGTGGCCGGGCCGCGGTCACTGGTGCTGCTGGACGAGCTTGGCGCCGGCACGGACCCGGACGAAGGCTCGGAGCTGGCGCGGGCGATCTTGGAGCACCTGCTTGCCCGCGGCGTATCGACCATCGCCACCACACATTACTCGGAGCTGAAGACGTTCGCTCACGACCGGGAGGGGGTGGAGAACGCGTCGGTGGAGTTCAACGTGAACACGCTGACGCCGACCTACCGGCTGCGCATCGGCACGCCGGGGCGCAGCAATGCCCTGGCGATTGCCTCGCGGCTGGGTTTGCCCTCCGAGATTGTCGCCAGCGCCCGCGGAGGGCTGTCGGAGGAGCACCTCGAGGCGGAGAGCCTGCTGGAGGATATTCACCGCAAGGAGCGTACGGCGGCGCGGGAGCGCAATCGGGCCACGCGCGATCAGCAGCAGCAGCGGCGGCTTCGCGCCGAGGCCGCCAATGCGCTGTCCGACGCCGAGCGCATCCGCCAGGAGGCGCGCGAGACGGCCTATACGGAAGCCGACGCCGAGCTGTCCGATCTGCGCCGCGAGGCGGCGCGGCTGGCGCGCGAGCTGGAACGGGCCCGCCGGGATCGCGGCGAGGGGCGAGCTCCGCCAGCAGTACGCGCATGCGGTCGACATGGTGCCGACCGTGCTCGATGTGCTGGGCATAGAGGCGCCCGAGACGGTCCGTGGTGTGACGCAGTCGCCGGTCGAGGGCGTCAGCTTCGCGCACACGTTCAA